>JBDSWC010000058.1:0-14155 GCA_039926845.1 Sphingomonas sp.
GCGCGAGTGACGGGGCTCGAACCCGCGACCTCCGGCGTGACAGGCCGGCGCTCTAACCAACTGAGCTACACCCGCTTGGAAAGCGTGAGGCGCGGCCACTAAGCGAGCCCCGCCGCACTGTCAACAATGCCTGGACCCTAATTCCGCCGCAGGCTGAACCGCGGTTTCTGGCGTTCCCTGACCAGCGTGCCGCGCTCGAACAGGAAGCCGGCAATGTCGGGCTTGCCGGCCGCGCCGACCACCGTCTGAATGATGATCAGCAACGGCACCGCAAGCAGCGCTCCCGGTGTGCCCCACACCCAGCTCCAGAAGCTCAGCGAGATCAAAATCAGCACCGGATTGATCGTCAGCCGATGCCCGACGATCAGCGGCGTCACAACGTTCGCTTCGACAAGATGGCAGACGATCATGATCGCCGCCGGGATCATCGCAACCCAGAAGTCGTTGAACGTCATCAGGCCGCCGATCGCGAGCAGCAGCGCCGCCACGATCGGACCGAAATACGGCACGTAGTTGAGCAACGCGACGATGCCGCCCCACATCGCCGGATAGGGCATGCCGACCAGCCACAACGCCGTCCCGACGATCGCGCCGAGCACCACGTTGATCATCGTGATCGTGCCGAGATAGGCCGACACATCGTCGACCACGTCCTGGATCACCCGCGCGGTCGCCATCGCGCCGCCGAAGCTCTGGCGGCTGGTGATCGTGTTGCGCCGCGCGCGGCTCCACCCGGCGAGGAAGAAGAATACGACCAGCACGCCGAAGAATACCTGGATGATCGCGGTCGGCGCCGAGGTGGCGAAGAGTTCGAGCAACGATCCCGGCGGCGCGACGGCGGTGGTCGGCGATGCCTTGACCGGCCCGGTATTGGCGAGGTGCGTGATCGTTCGGTTGAGATACTTTTCGAGCGTCGCATAGAGGTCCAGCAACGGCGCGAGGTTGGCCTGGATGCGGTCGATCCGCTCGGGCAACTTGCGGAAGAATTCGATCGCCGGAACTACGATCGCCGCCAATGCAATGTTGGCGAGCGCGAGGAAGCTGAGCACGCAGACGAGCGACGCCAGCCACGACGGCAAGCGGCGACGTTCGAGCCATTCGAGCACAGGAATCAGGGCGATCGCGATGACCAGCGAGATCGTCACGGGCAGGAAGAACTCCGCCCCCGCCTTCAGCGCGAACGGCAGGCCGAGCAGCAGCGCGACGCCCGCGATCAGCGTCAGCCCCGCGAGCAGGCGATCGCGCCGGTCATCGACCACCGGCGCCGCGGCATCATCGATCGGCTCGTCCGCTGCGGACATCGGCGCCGGCGCGACGGCCGCGGCCCCGCCCAACGACGCGCTGACCGCCGCACTCACCCCGGGTTCACTGCCTTCCATGCTCCTTTGGTAGCGGCATTCCATCATAATGTAATCCCGGCTAGCGTCTGCCGATGGGCGATATTTTGCTGGTTATCGACGAGGGCACGACGTCGACGCGCGCGATGCTGTTCGCGCCCGACGGCACCTGCCTCGGCTCGCAATCGGCGGACCTGACGCAGCACTATCCGGCGCCCGGTCTGGTCGAACATGATGCCGCCGAAATCTGGGACCGTACATTCGCCTGCACCAAGGCGATGGTCGAAAAAGCCGGCGGTGCCGACAAGATCGCGGCGATCGGCATCACCAATCAGCGCGAGACGATCGTGTTCTGGGACAAGACCACCGGCGAGCCGCTCGCGCCGGCGATCGTCTGGCAGGACCGCCGCACCGCGCAGATGTGCCGTGACCTCAAGGCCGCCGGCAACGAGCCGACGGTCCAGGCCCGCACGGGTCTGTTGCTCGACCCGTATTTCTCGGGCTCGAAGATCGGCTGGTCGATGAGCAATTGGCCGCAGCTCAAGGCGGCCGGCGACAAACTGGCGGTCGGCACGATCGATTCGTGGCTGGTGTGGAAACTGACCGGGGGATTGCACGTCACCGACGCCACCAACGCCAGCCGCACCGCGCTGATGGCGATCGGCAGCGGGCATTGGGACGACGGGTTGATCGACCTGTTCGATGCGCCCCGCGCGGCGCTGCCCGAGATCGTCGATTGCGCCGGCCGCTACGGCGAGACGACCTTGTTCGGCGGCGCCATCCCGATCTGCGGCATGGCGGGCGATCAGCAGGCGGCGACGATCGGGCAAGCGTGCCTCGACCCCGGCGACACCAAGGCGACGTTCGGGACCGGGGCCTTCGTCCTCACCCAATATGGCGCGAAGCAACCGACCTCGAAACACCGCCTGCTCGCGACGATCGCGTGGCAGCTCGGCGGGCGGCGTGCCTATGCGCTCGAAGGATCGGTGTTCGTCGCCGGCAGCCTGATACAGTGGCTGCGCGATTCGCTAAAGCTGATCGCGACCGCGCCAGAGACCGAGGCGCTGGCGCGGTCGGTCGAGAACAATGCCGGAGTCTATCTCGTCCCCGCGTTGTCGGGACTGGGCGCGCCGTGGTGGGAGGCTGATGCGCGCGGCAGCATCGCCGGCCTGTCGTTCACCGCCACCCGCGCACATGTCGTCCGTGCCGCGCTGGAGGCGATGGCGCACCAGGCGCACGACCTGAAGACCGCGTTCGCTGCCGACGGGGCCGACTGGACGACGCTTCGGATCGATGGCGGGATGGTCGCCAACGACTGGATGGCGCAGGACTTGGCCGACGTATTGAACCTCGCGGTCGAGCGACCCGCCTTTACCGAGACGACAGCGCTTGGCGCGGCGATGCTTGCCGGGGTCGGTTGCGGGATGTTCAAGGACTTGAAGCAAGCGTCGGCGATGCGCGGCAAGATCGCAGCGTTCGAGCCGGCGATGGACGGAGAGGTCCGCCGGACACGCCTGGATGGCTGGGCAAAAGCGGTGAAATCGGTGGTCGACGCCGCCGCCTAAGGCGTGCGGATATGGTCGTCGAAATAGAGATAATCGGGCAGGAACTCGCCGGTGATTGCCAGCCTGTCGAAATCCATCATCGTCACGGTCCGGTCCGACACCTCGACCATCCCCGCCTCACGCAGCACCCGCAACGTACGGTTGACGTGGACCGAGGTCAGCCCGCACGCCTCGCCCAGATCCTGCTGCGTCAGCGGCCACGAAAAGACGTTGTCCTCGACCAACCCCACCGCGGTCAGGCGCGCGTACGTCTCGCACAGCATGTGCGCCACCCGCCCGACGGCATCGAGCCGTCCCAGGCGGAAGATCCATTCGCGATGCATCGCCGCGTCGAGCAGGGTCGAGAACCACAGCAAACGGCCGAGATGCGGTAGCCGCTCGATCAGCTCGGTCAATTTGTCGTGCGGCGCGTAAGCGACCTGGCACTCGCTGATCGTCGCGATATCGTGGTCGAGCCGTTGGAGCGGATAGCCGTGCAGATCGACGAAATCGCCCGGCGTCTGGACGCTGACGAGCTGCCGGTGTCCGTCCGACCCGTCCATGTAACGGCACATGAAGCCCGAGATCAGGAAGGTGCTGCGTGACACCACGTCGCCGCGGCTGGTCACGACCTTTCGCTTGGGCAACGTGACGGGCGCGGTCAGGATGCTCTCCAGCCCCGCGCGCTCTTCGTCGCTCAGTTCCTGTTGGCGACGGTTCTTGAGGAAGAATTCGGTGAGCATCGGCGCCATCTAGGTCCGGAACGCGTCGAAAGGCAATGACATGGCTCAGGGGCGCACGCGATCGTCGAGGATCAGTTGCAGGAACACCAGATCGAGCCAGCGGCCGAACTTTTCCGCGACCTGCGGAATCCGCCCGACCTCGCGAAATCCCATCGCTTCGTGCAACGCGATCGAGCCGGCGTTTTCGGCGGCGATCCCCGCCATCATTGCATGCTTGCCCGATGCCCGCGCCCGTTCGATCAACGCCGCGAGTAACGCGCGGCCGATCCCTTCCCGGTGCCGCGCGGGATCGACATAGATCGAATGCTCGACGGTGAAGCGATAGCCGTCCCACGCGCGAAACTCGCCGAACGCGGCGAATCCGGCGATTGCGCCATCGGTTTCGGCGATCAGGACGGGAAAACCGTCGCCTTGCCGCTTCTTCAGCCACGCCTCGCGCCCGGCGAGATCGGACGGTGTCGTATCGAAGATCGCGGTCGTCTCGCGCACGGCATAATTATACATCGGCAGGATGTGGGCGGCGTCAGCGTGAACGGCGTCGCGGATGATCGGCGTCATCGCTCGACGGTGACACGCCCCATCGCGCAACGCCAGCGCGGATCGATTTGACTCGCCATCTAAAGCAGGCCGTAACGTCGCGATCGACACCCGGGGGGACGCGCGATCATGACGATGGAACATGCGCCACCGGCGATCACGCGCGGGCAGATATTCGGCGTCACGCTCGGCAACGCGCTCGAATTCTACGACTTCCTCGTCTTCAGCTTCTTCGCGGTGCAAATCGGGCAATGCTTCTTCCCGGCCACCAACCCGCAGTCGAGCCTATTGCTCGCACTCGCGACGTTCGGCGCGGGGTTCCTGACGCGACCGATCGGCGCATTCGTCATCGGCGGCCTGGGCGACCGGATCGGGCGGCGGCCAATGATGCTGCTGTCGTTCGCGATGATCGGGCTGTCGACGCTGGGGGTCGCGATCACACCGTCATACGCGATGATCGGCGTCGCTGCGCCGGTCATCGTCATCCTGTGCCGGCTGGTGCAGGGGTTCGCGCTCGGTGGCGAGGTAGGAACCAGTACGGCGTTCCTCGCCGAGGCCGCGCCCGAGGCAAAGCGCGGGCGCTACATCTCCCTTCAATATGCGGGCCAAGGCGCATCCACCCTGCTCGCGGGCGTGATCGGTGTCGGCCTGGCTGCGGTGATGAACGACGCGGCGCTGTCGAGCTGGGGCTGGCGCATCGCGATGGCGATCGGCGCCGCGACGGTGCCGGTCGGCCTGGTGCTGCGGCGGACGCTGCCCGAAACGCTGCACGAGCACGTGTCCGCAAGCAAGCCACCGCCGCTCAAGAGCTACGCGAGCGTCGCGGTCTTCGCGTTCCTGACGATGCTGGCGGCGACGATCACCACCTATGTGCTGAATTACATGACGACCTTCGCCAAATCGACGTTGGGCATGGCGTCGGGCGTAGCGCTGGGCGCTACGGTGGCGATTGGCCTCGGCAATCTGATCGGCTCGTTGCTGAGCGGCGTTCTGTCGGATCGCTACGGCCGCCGGCCGTGGATGATGGGCCCGATGGCAGTCGGCGCGATCGGGGTGATGCCCGGCTTCTGGCTACTCGTCACCTATCCCTCTGCGACCATGCTCTACACGGTCAGCTTCCTGCTTCGCGTCATCCTGTCGGTCGCCGTAACCACCGCGCTGATCGCTGTCGCGGAATCGCTGCCCATACGCGTGCGGTCGGGCGCGCTGTCGGTGGTCTATGCGTTGGCGGTGTCGATCTTCGGAGGATCGACCCAGTTCGTCATCGCCTGGCTGACCGGCGTGACCGGCAATCCGTTGGCGCCGGCTTGGTATATGTTCGGCGCGGCCCTGCTCGGCGTCGCAGCGATGGCCTTCGCCCGCGAAACCGCGCCGGCGAAGGCCACTCTGGTCCAGGCCTAGAAAGGCAAGGCGCCGAAATATTTGAGGACGCCGAGCACGGCGATCAGGATCGCGATGGCGATGATCACATTCGCCACGTTGAAGCTGCTGCGCTCGACGACGGTACGCTCGTCGGTGTTGAGTTCGGCCATGATATTTCCTCCGTTCCGGCTGCATAACGAAGGCTGTGCGCGGCGGTTCCGGGAAAGGATGGTTACCGGTCAGGCGGCCTGATCGGCGCGGTCCGCGAACAGCTCCTTCAGATCCTTCTTCATGATCTTGCCATTGGCGTTCCGCGGCAGTGTTTCGTGGACGAAGCGCACCGCGACGGGCGCCTTGAATGCAGCCAGCCGCTCGCGCACCCACCCCTGCAATTCACCCTCGCTGGCGGTCATGCCGGGCGCGAGGTGGACCACCGCCGCCGGCTCCTCGCCGAGCGTACGATGCGGCAGGCCGATCACCGCGCAGTCGGTCACCGCGGGGTGTTCGTAAAGCGCGTTCTCGACCTCCGACGAATAGATGTTTTCCCCGCCGCGGATCACCATGTCCTTGGCGCGGTCGACGATGTAGACGAAGCCTTCGTCATCCAGCCGCGCAAGGTCGCCGGTGCGGACCCAGCCATCGATGAAGGTTTCGGCGGTCGCTTCGGGCTTATTCCAATAACCTTTCACGATCATCGACCCGCGCGCCCACAGTTCGCCCACCTCACCCGTCGAGAGCACGCTGACGCCGTCCTCGCCGCGGATTTCGAGGTCGGCAACCGCGACCGGCGGCCCGGCACTGGTCGGGCGGTTGAGATAATCCTCCGACGAATGGTGCGTCACCGTCGCCATCGTCTCGGTCATACCCCAGCCGTTGCCGGGCAAGGCGCCGAACTCCTCGTAGATCTTCCTGACCAGCTCCGGCGCCGACGGCGCGCCGCCATAGGCGATCGCCTCGATCGAAGAGAGGTCGTAGTTGCCGCGCTCGGGATGCTCGAGCAACTGCCACGCGATGGTCGGGACGCCGCCGGTAAAGTGGACCTTCTCGCGCTGGATGATCTCCATCGCCGGGATCGGCTCCCACTTGCGCATGAAGATCGAGGTGCCGCCACTCGCCATCGTTCCCATCAGCCCGGCAGAACAGGCAGTGACGTGGAACATCGGGATCACGGTCAGCGCGGTGCGCGGAGTCGGATCGGGGATCGCCTCGCCGCGGCGCAGGAAACTGCGTGCCGACGAAAAGCCCGACGACATGATGTTGGTCATCAAGTTGCGGTGTGTTCCCAGCGCGCCCTTGGGATTGCCGGTGGTGCCGCTGGTGTAGAAGATCGTCGCGTCGTCGTCCGTATCGATCTCGACGCGCGGGCGATCGATGTCGGGGAGATCAACCCAGCTATTCGGGCGCCCGATGATGTCCTCTAGCGAGTGCGTGCCAGCGATCGGCTGCGGCGACCGCGCGACAATCATCTGCTCGATACCGGGCAGCGACGAGCGATGTTCGGCAATCCGCACATAGCGCTCGGCATCGACGATAAGCAGCTTGGCGCCCGAATCCCGGATCCCGTATTTGAGCTCCGCGCCGGTCCACCACGCATTGAGCGGCACCGCGATCGCGCCGATCGTCGTGATCGCAAAGAACACGACCGGCCATTCGGGCAAATTGCGCATCGCGAACGCGACACGGTCACCCCGCTCCACCCCCATCTCCTGCAACGCCCGCGCCAGCGTCGCGGCGGCGCGGTAGTTCGCCTCAAAGGTTACGCGCTCGTCGTCGAGGATCGTGAAGGTGCGGTCGCCATGCGTGCGCGACAAGTCGAACAACTGACCGAGATCGTTCGGCGCGTTCTTCCACACACGCGTCGGTACCCCACGGATCGTGACGGTCTCCATTTCGAACTTCGATCCCGGTGCGGTCAGGGTCTCGGTCGCTTCCTTCAGCGAGACCTTCGGCCAGTTGGGGTCCAACGCGATTAAGGGTTCGGTCGACACATGCTCTCCGTCTGTCTGCTCCGCGGTTTCAGCCCGCTGGATTTCCGGTAACGTTAGAGTTGATTCGCGCGCCGCTCAAGGCAATAGAGGACCACAATTAGAAACGAGGGTATGGAAGAGCGATGTTGATGAAAGCGCCCCAGAGCCATGGCTTCGACGCCGCGCGGCTGCAGTCGATCGATGCGTTCCTGAAACAACGGTACCTCGATTCGGGCAAGTTACCGCACGTCCAGCTGTTGGTCGCGCGCGACGGCGAGATCGTCCATTTCTCCAGCCAGGGCGCGGCGCGCGAGGGCAGCGACCGGGCGATCGACGAAAGCTCGCTGTTCCGCATCGCCAGCATGACCAAGCCGATCACCTCGATCGCGTTCATGATGCTGGTCGAACAGGGCCTGGTCGCAGTCGACACGCCGGTCCATCACGTCCTACCCGAATTCAAGGGACTCGGCGTGTTCGAAGCAGGCGGCGGCCCGGTGCCGTTCCAGACCAAACCGACCAGCCAGCCGATGCGGATGGTCGACCTGCTCCGCCACACCTCGGGGCTGACCTATGGCTTCCAGCATCGCAGCAACGTCGATGCGGCGTATCGCGCGGGCAAGCTGGAGAATTGGCACGGCGGGCACGACCTCGATTCGTTCGTCGCCGCACTCGCCGAGATTCCGCTCGAATTCTCGCCGGGCGACGCCTGGAACTATTCGGTGTCGACCGATGTGCTCGGCGCGGTGGTGCAGCGCGTGTCGGGGATGCCGCTCGACCAGTTCTTCGCCGAGAAGATCTTCACGCCGCTGAAAATGGACGACACCGGCTTTTCGGTGCCCGCGGACAAGACCGACCGGCTGACCGATTGCTACACGTTCGTGCCCGGCAAGGGCCGCATCATGTATGATCGCGGCGCGGAGAGCGCGTGGAGCAAGAAGCCCAAGTTCCTGTCGGGCGGCGGCGGGCTCGTCTCGACCGCGCTCGACTATAACCGCTTCTGCCAGATGTGCCTCAACGGCGGCGAGCTCGACGGCGTGCGGCTGGTCGGGCGCAAGACGATCGAGCTGATGACGACCAACCATTTGCCCGGCGATTCGGACCTCGCGACCATGTCGCGTTCGCTGTTCAGCGAGGCGGCGCTTGCAGGCACCGGCTTCGGGCTCGGCTTCGCCGTGATGAAGGACCTGGCGCCCGGCATGGTCCAGGGATCGGTGGGCGAATATTATTGGGGCGGGATGTTCTCGACCGCCTTCTTCATCGACCCGGTCGAGAAGCTCAGCATGGTGTTTATGACGCAGATGAGCCCGTCGAGCACCTATCCGATCCGCCGCGAGCTGAAGACAATGATCTATTCGTCGCTGACGTAAAATAAACCGTGCTCCGGCGCAGGCCGGAGCGCTGGCAATCCAGGCCGTCACTGGCGGCCAACGCTCCGGCCTTCGCCGGAGCACGATAGGAGAGATAGCACGTGACTTCCCCGATCCGCACCGAACGCCACGACGACGTGCTCGTCATCATCTCCGACAACCCGCCGGTCAATGCGCTCGGCGCGGCGGTGCGGCAAGGGCTCGAGGCTGGCCTTCAAGAAGGCCTAGCCGACCCGAGCATCAAGGCGATGGTCATCCGCTGCGACGGGCGCACCTTCTTCGCGGGCGCCGACATCACCGAATTCGGCAAGCCGATGCAGGGCCCGGGTCTCGGCACCGTCATCGACATGATCGAGGCGTCGGACAAGCCGGTGGTCGCGGCGATCCACGGCACGGCGCTGGGCGGTGGGTGCGAAGTCACGCTCGGCTGTCACTACCGCGTCGCGGTGCCGTCGGCGAAGATCGGCACGCCCGAGGTAAAGCTCGGGCTGCTCCCCGGCGCCGGCGGCACGCAACGCGTTCCGCGCATCGCCGGGGTCAACCTGGCGCTCCAGATGACCGCGGTCGGCGATCCGATCTCAGCCAAAGCGGCGCATGAAGCCGGACTAATCGACCGGATCGTCGGCGAGGATTCGCTGGAGGCCGATGCGATCGCCTTCGCCAGCGAGGTTGCCGATACGCGCCCCCTGCCCCGCGCGTCGGAAAAGACCGCGACCGCGGACCCGGCCGCTGTCGAGGAGTTCAAGAAGGCCAACGCGCGCAAGTTCCGGGGCTTCGACGCCCCCGCCGCCAATATCCGCTGCGTCGAGGCGTCGACCAGCGGCACCTTCGCAGACGGCATCGCGACCGAACGCGCGGAATTCATGAAGCTGATGATGGGCACGCAGTCCGCCGCGCAGCGCTACATGTTTTTCGCCGAACGCCAGGCGGCCAAGGTCGACGACATCCCCGCCGGCACCGAAATGCGCAAGGTCCAGAAGGTCGGCGTCATCGGCGCCGGCACGATGGGCGGCGGGATATCGATGAACTTCCTGAGCGCCGGCATCCCGGTGACGATCGTCGAGACCGCACAGGAAGCGCTCGACCGCGGCGTCGGGGTGATCCGCAAGAATTACGAGAATTCGGCCAAGAAGGGCCGCTTCACGCAGGACAAGGTCGAGGCCATGATGGGGATCCTGACCCCGACGCTCAGCCTCGACGACCTTGCGGATTGCGACCTCATCATCGAGGCGATTTACGAGAATATGGACGTCAAGAAGGAGCTGTTCGGCAAGCTCGACGCCATCGCCAAGTCCGGCGCGATCCTCGCCTCCAACACGTCCTATCTCAACGTCGACGAAATCGCCGGCGCGACCAAGCGGCCCGAAGACGTGATCGGCATGCACTTCTTCTCGCCGGCCAACGTCATGAAGCTCCTCGAGGTCGTGCGCGGCGCCAGGACTGCGCCCGACGTGCTCGCGACGGTGATGGCGCTGGCCAAGCCGATCGGCAAGGTCGCGGTAGTCTCCGGCGTGTGCCCCGGCTTCATCGGCAACCGCATGCTGTCGCAGCGCGGCGGCCCGGCCAACACGATGCTGATGCAGGGCGTCCCACCCGAGCGGATCGACAAGGCGCTGACCGATTTCGGCATGCCGATGGGCGTGTATCAGATGAGCGATCTCGCCGGGGTCGATATCGGCTGGCACCGCGATCCCAATCGCATCGAGACGATCCGCGACGCGCTCGCCGCCAAGGGTCGCTGGGGACAGAAGACCGGCAAGGGCTGGTACGACTACGACGAGAACCGCAACCCCTCGCCCTCGCCCGAAGTCGCCGACATCATCGAGGACTTCCGCTCCAAATCGAACCAGGCGCGGCGCGATTACACCGACGAGGAGATCATCGGCGCGTTGCTCTATCCGATGGTCAACGAAGGCGCGAAGATCCTCGACGAAGGCATGGCGCAGCGCGCGTCGGACATCGATGTGGTGTGGATCTACGGCTACGGCTGGCCGGTCTATCGCGGCGGGCCGATGTTCTGGGCGAACACCGTCGGGCTCGACAAGGTGGTCGCGGGGCTCGAGAAGAACGGCGTCGCGGTCGCGCCCTTACTCAAGCGCAAGGCTGAGGCGGGCGAGACATTCTGATGGCGACGATCGCCCCCGCCCGCCCCGCCGTCACCGAACGCGGCGCGATCGAGACCGCCGCGGCGATCCGATCGGGCGAGACCAACGCGCTACTCGAATGCGAGACGGCGATCGCGCGGATCGAAGCGCGCGACGGACCGATCAACGCGGTCGTGGTGCGCGATTTCGACCGGGCCCGGCATCAGGCGCGTGAGGCCGACAAGCGGCGGGCGGCGGGCGAAAGCGCGCCGCTGCTCGGCGTGCCGATGACGGTCAAGGAGAGCTTCGACGTCGCCGGCCTGCCGACTACTTGGGGGCTGGAAGCCGCGCGGGATTTCGTGCCGACCGACGACGCGGTCTCGGTCAAGCGGCTCAAGGCGGCGGGCGCGGTGATCCTGGGCAAGACCAACGTGCCCCCGCTCCTCGCCGACCTGCAATCGAACAACCCGGTCTATGGCCGCACCAACAACCCGCACCATCCCGGCCGCGTCGCCGGCGGGTCGTCGGGCGGATCGGCCGCGGCGCTGGCATCGGGAATGGTGCCGCTGGAGATGGGCAGCGACATCGGCGGCTCGATTCGCGTGCCCGCCGCGTTCAACGGTGTGTGGGGACACAAGCCGACCTTCGGCGCGCTGAGCCGGGTCGGGCACCACTTCCCCGGTACCGACGGTGCGCCGGGCGAGCTGTCGGTGATCGGACCGCTGGCGCGCAATGCCGACGATCTGGCGCTCGCGCTCGATGTGCTGGCCGACCATCCACTGGTCCAGGCTGACAGCCGCCCGGCCAGCGGCTATCGCATCCTAGTGCTGAGCGAGCATCCGGGCGCGAAGGTCGCGGCCCCGATCGCCGACGCGCTCGACCGGCTGGTTGATGCGCTCCACGATGCGGGCGCGACGGTCGACCGCACCAGCGACCTGATCCCCGATCTCGACGCGCAGCAGCGCCATTATATGAAGATGCTCAACATCACGATCGCGCGCGGCGTGCCGCAGGACGGGTCCGCGCCGACGACGCTGATCGAGTGGTTCGACCTACGCGACGAACAGGCGCGCAACAAGCGGGCTTGGAACGCGCTGTTCAACAGGTACGACGCGGTGATCGCGCCGACGCTCGGCGTCACGGCCTTCGCACACGACGACACGCCGCTGCCCAAGCGGATGCTCGACATCAACGGCGAAGCGACGCCGTTCGGGCTGCAATTCGCCTTCCCCGGGCTCGCGACGTTCCCCATGCTGCCGGCGACCAGCTTCCCGATCGGCACCGACCCCGACGGCCTGCCGATCGGCGTCCAGGCGATCGCCGACACGCTCAACGACCACAAAGCCATCGCCGTCGCACGGCTGGCCAATCGGGTGATGATGTCATGACGTCAGTTGCCGTCGAAGCGCCCGTAACCGACCTGTCGGCGCTGAAATTCAGATTCAACTTCTTCAAGCTGATCGTCCGCGATCTCGACGCGATGCAGAAATTCTACGGCGACACGTTCGGGTTCGAGGAGCGCAGCCGCTTCACGCTGCCGACGCTCGAGGAAGTGATGCTGGCGTTGCCCGGCGAGCAATTCACGCTCGTCCTCTACCGCCATACCGACGGCCGCGATGTCGAGATCGGCAGCGGCTATGGCCCGGTCGGCTTCCTGACGCGCGACGTCGATTCCGCCGTCGCCCACGCACTCGCCAATGGCGCGAGCCTGGTGGCGCCGCCGCGCGACATGGGCAGCATGCGCCTCGCCTTCGTGAAGGACCCCGAAGGCCATGAAATCGAGATGATCCAGTTCGTGCGGCCCGCCGCCTGAGGAGTGACAATGAGCGACAACCTGGAAACCTTCCGCGCCGAAACGCGCGCCTGGCTGGAGGCGAATTGCCCGGCCGAGATGCGCGAGCCGGTGCGGAGCGACAAGGACGCCGTGTGGGGCGGACGTGATCAGTCGATGCTTACGCCGGCGCAAAAAGAGTGGATGGACAAGATGGGCGCGCGCGGCTGGACCGTGCCCGACTGGCCGAAAGAGTATGGCGGCGGCGGGCTCACCCCGGCCGAAACCAAGATCCTGCGCGAAGAAATGCAGCGAATTCGCGCGCGCAACCCGCTCAATTCGTTCGGTATTTCGATGCTTGGCCCGGCGTTGCTCAAATACGGAACCGAAGAACAGAAGCTGACGCATCTGACCAAGATCGCGCGCGGCGAAATCCGCTGGTGCCAGGGTTATTCGGAACCCGGCGCCGGGTCCGACCTCGCGGGCTTGCAGACCTTCGCCGAGGACAAGGGCGATCATTACATCGTCAACGGGCAGAAGGTGTGGACCAGCTACGCCGACCAGGCCGACTGGATCTTCTGCCTCGTCCGCACCGACAAATCGGTAAAGCAAGCGGGGATCAGCTTCGTCCTGTTCGACATGCAGACGCCGGGTGTCTCGACGAAGCCGATCCTGCTTATTTCAGGCTATTCGCCGTTCTGCGAAACCTTCTTCGACAACGTTAAAGTCCCCAAGGAAAACCTTGTTCACGAAGAGAATAAGGGCTGGGACGTCGCGAAATATCTGCTCGGCCACGAGCGCGAGATGATCAGCGGCATGGGGCTCGGCTCGGCGGGCGGGAACCCGCTGATTGAGGCAGCGCGCAAGGGCGCCGACCCATTGCTGCGCGCGCAGATCGCGCTGTTCGAGGTTCGCGCCAAGGCATTCAACGCGATGTCGGAAAAGTTCATCGATGACCTCAAGGCCGGCAAGGCGCACCCTGCCCAGCCGTCGATGATGAAATATTACGGCACCGAGCTCAACAAGTCGCGCCACGAGCTGATGATGGCGGCGGGCGGATCGGACGCGCTGGAATGGGAGAGCGAGCGCTCGAACAAGGGCAGCGGCCCGCGCGCGTGGCTGCGCACCAAGGCGAATTCGATCGAGGGCGGGACGAGCGAGGTGCAGCTCAACATCATTTCGAAGCGGATTTTGGAATTGCCGAGCTGACTTCGCCCTCTCCCCTCCGGGGAGAGGGCAGACGAGCGTAGCGAAGTCGGGAGAGGGGCAGTGCGGCACGCGGGCGAGACACACTGCCCCTCTCCCCGACTCTCTCCCCGGAGGGGAGAGGGAGCACTCATCCTTCCACCCCTAGTTGCCACAGCACGAAGGCATGCTCCTCAGCGCCCTCATACAGGCTGTCGAATCGCCCCGATTTGCCGCCATGCCCCGCACCCATGTTGG
>JBDSWC010000059.1:0-11554 GCA_039926845.1 Sphingomonas sp.
TCCAGGAGCGGCTGACGCGCGAATACGACCTCGACCTGATCACCACCGCGCCGAGCGTGGTCTATCAGATCGAGCTGACCCACGGCGCCGGCCATATCGAGCTGCACAACCCCGCCGACATGCCCGATCCCAGCAAGATCGAGAGCATCGCCGAGCCGTGGATCGAAGCGACGATCTACACCCCCGACGAATATCTCGGCAGCATCCTGAAGCTGTGCCAGGACCGGCGCGGCATCCAGAAGAACCTGACCTATGTCGGCGGCCGCGCGCAAGTGACCTACGAATTGCCGCTCAACGAAGTGGTGTTCGATTTCTACGACCGGCTGAAGTCGCTGTCGAAGGGCTATGCGAGCTTCGACTATCACCAGATCGGTTACCGCGAGGGCGACCTGGTCAAGATGGGCATCCTGGTCAACGAGGAGGCGGTCGACGCGCTCAGCATGATCGTCCACCGTGCGACGGCGGAGGTGCGCGGTCGCGGCATGGTCCAGCGGCTCAAGGAACTGATCCCGCGGCATCTGTTCAAGATCCCGATCCAGGCCGCGATCGGCGGCAAAGTGATCGCGCGCGAGACGATCAGTGCGATGCGCAAGGACGTGACCGCGAAATGCTACGGCGGCGATGCGACGCGGAAGAGGAAGCTGCTCGACAAGCAGAAGAAGGGCAAGGCGAAGATGCGCGAATACGGGAGCGTGAGCATCCCGCAGGAGGCGTTCATCGCGGCGCTCAGGATGGGCGACGAGGGCTAGGGCTGGCGGTTGCGCGGACATTCTGGAGCCGAATGCGCTGCCCCCTCGCACCCGTCCGCTTTCACCCTGGGGAAAACCGTTTCGGAAACAAGTCGATCCTCCATCGTTGGGCTGAGGTCCGTGTATCTAGGAGCTTGACCCGATGCGAAAAACTGGAATTGTCGCGGCTGCCGCTCTGGCGCTTGGCTCACCTTTTCTCATGGGCGCGACGGCGGCCGGAGCAAAGAAGGTCGAGGCGCCAAAGGTCAATCTGGGCCTACTGCACGTTCAGGTGATTCTCGATCATCTCGGTTTTTCGCCGGGCGTGTTGGACGGCAAGCCGGGTAAATCGCTCGCGACCGCGCTCCGTGGGTTCCAGGAGGCCCGCGGCCTGCCGCAGACCGGCGACGTCGATGACGCAACGCTGGCGATCCTGCAGACCTATGCCTCGTGGCGGGCGACGACAACGTTGCGCCTGTCCGCCGACGCGCTCGCCGGGCCCTTCGTCAACCCACTGCCAACCGACCCGGCGCAACAATCCGCGCTGCCTGCGCTGGGCTATCGGTCGCCGATGGAAAAACTGGCCGAGATGTTTCACACGACGCCGCAAGTGCTCCTGGCGCTGAACAGTCCGCAGACCAGGCTGGTGCCAGGAACCCCCGTGGTGTTTCCCAACGCTCTACCGATTTCCCGGGCCTATAACGCCAAGCTTCCAGCGACATGGCGCGCTACATTGAACGGCCTCAACGTCGATGCCAATCAGCCGCAAGGCGCATCGATCGTCATCGACAAATCGGATCAGCTGCTGCGGGTGCTCGATAAGGACGGCAAGCTTGTCGCGCAGTTTCAGGCCACCATCGGTAGCGAGCACGATCCGTTGCCCCTAGGCGCCTGGAAAATACAGACGTTCATCTACAACCCGCCCTTTCACTACAATCCGGCGCTGTTCTGGGACGCGAAGCCGGGTGAGGCGAAGACGACGCTGCCGCCCGGGCCGAACGGGCCGGTCGGAGTGGCCTGGCTCGATCTCAACATCCCCCATTACGGCATTCATGGTACCGGCGAACCGAGCACCATCGGCCGTGCCGAAAGCCATGGCTGTATTCGGCTCACCAACTGGGACGTCGCGCGCCTGACGCTTATGATCAAGCCGGGCACACCCGCCATCTTTCGCGAATGACCATGGGGCGGCGCATCGGCCTGGTGTTGCTCTTGCTCTTGGCCGCGCTGATCCTGCTGTGGATCGCCGCGCTCAGTTTGCCGGAGGCACCTGGGGCCCCGTCGGGCACTGGACCGCGCTCGGACGCAGAGCTGGGGTCGGGCTATCTGGCCATGCCGATCGCGGGAGTTTCCCGGACCGCCTTGCAGGACAGTTGGGGTGATCCGCGCGACAATGGTTTACGCGCCCACCACGGCACGGACATCCCCGCGCCGTCGATGACTCCCGTTCTCGCTGTGGCCCCCGGCGTCGTGGAAAAATTATTTCAGAGCGCTGCCGGCGGCACCACCGTCTATATCCGAACGCTGCAACGTGACTGGACCTTTTATTATGCCCACCTCGCCAGCTACGCGTCGGGATTGCGCGAGGGCCAAGTGGTCCGTGCCGGTGATACGATCGGCTATGTTGGCGATACGGGCGATGCGGGACCGGGCAATTTTCACCTTCACTTCGGACTTACGCGCACGGCCGCAACCGATCGTTGGTACCAAGGCGTCGATGTCGATCCCTACCCCTATCTAGCCGGCAAGCGGGCCCTTCGTTAGCGCGCGTTGGGCCACCATCGTCTCCCCGGCAGGCCCTTGTTTGGCGCCGCCATTTCGCCGGGGTGAACGTTCGGCGCCCTGTGCCGAGGATCGGGTAGCCGGTCGGACGCGGCTGTTCACCGATCGCGGGCACCGCGCAAGTCGCGCGATGCCCGCCCCTGGGAGCCTCAGCCGGTGGCCAGCCCGGCGTTCCTGCGGCGCGTGCGCAACACGCCGCCGATCCCCCCGAAGCCGATGATCATCATCGCCCAGGTCGCCGGTTCGGGCGCTGCCGCCAGCGTGGCGTTCTCCGGCGCGAAATCGGTGATCTGGTTATTGTTGCCCGTCCCGATCCGCGGCCACAGGTTGAACCCGTAATTCTCGGGGTTGAACCCGGTGCTCGGCATCAGCGACGCCGCGATCTTGAAGGTCAGGATGTTGCCGGCGATCGAGATGTCGGCGGGGCTGAGGACAGTGGCGCCGATCTGGCCGGTACCGTCCTTGCGGATGGTGATTGCCTGATTGAAGATCACGTTGCCTTGCCCGAGCGCGGCGAACGGACGGGCCGTGCCAGTGCCGGTGTTCACGCCGAAGATGTAGAACCCGACCGTCGACGGATCGATCGCGCCGGCAAAGGTCGCGCCGAGCGTAAAGATGCTCGTGCCGGAGTTGTAGTTGACGGAGAAGCTCGTCACGTCGAGGTCGGCCAGCAACGGGCCGACATAGGTCGGCAGGAAGTCGCCGGTCGCATCCATTACGGTCGCAGCGTGCGAGGGGGTCGCCGCCAATGCGAACGGGAGTAACCAGGAAGCGGCAAGTATCGTTTTGCGCATGTTGCTAGCTCCATTGTCATCGGGGCGCGACCCGCCGGAGGGTGACGGGTCGCGAGAGCGCCGTGCGAGGGGAGCGCACGACTTTTGCTCCACCCCTTTGTGGCGGGTTCTCCCGATATGGTTCATCGGGCGTTAAGCTGATTTTGGCGGGCCGCGCGGCGTGTCGGCAACGCGCCTTTACGAAGGGGCGAGCGCGGCGCTATCCGCCAGTGATGGACAAGATGCCGTCATGACCCCCCGCGAACTGATCGATGTCGCGCGCATCCCGGGCACCAACGACGAGCTCCGCCTGTTCCGGCGCGGCGGCGATTTCATGATCGTGCTCGACCGCAACGAGCTGATGAACAGCCGGATGAGCGGATCGGAGGAAGCGCTCGCGACGATGACCGCCGATCGGTTGACCGGGCGCGGGGCGGCGCATTGGCTGATCGGCGGGTACGGCATGGGGTTCACGCTGCGCGCCGCGCTGGCCGAGCTTGGCGACACGGCGCGAGTCACGGTGGCGGAACTGGTGCCGGAGATCATCGACTGGGCGCGTGGGCCGATGGCCGAACTGGCCGCCGGATGCCTCGACGACCCGCGCGTGACCGTCGTTCGCGATGATGTCGCGGCGCTGATCGACGATGCGCGCGGCGATTACGATGCGATCCTGCTCGACGTCGACAATGGCCCCGACGGACTGACCCGCGCGAGCAACGGGCGGCTCTATTCGGCGCGGGGGCTCGACGCGGCGCGCGCGGCGCTGCGGCCCGGCGGTGTGCTGGCGATCTGGTCGGCGGCGCCCGACCCACGGTTCGCTCGCCGGCTGGGCGACGCCGGGTTTGGCGTCGACGAGGTCGTCGTGCGCGCACGCAGCAACGGCAAGGGGCCGCGCCACGTCATCTGGTTCGCGACCCGCCGCTAAGGCGAAGGGTGGCGCGCGCTCGAGCGTTGACAACCAGGGACGTCGGAACAGGACAGCATTGCTTGCGTTCTTTGCCGGTCCGTTCGGACGACCCTGTGTAACAGTATCGAGAGGTCTGCCATGAACAAATTCATCACCGCCGCTCTGGCCGCCGGCACCGCCGTTGCCGCCTTTGCCGCCATTCCTGCCGAGGCGCGACAGGGTTGCGGCCCTGGCTTCCACCGCGGCTATTATGGCCGCTGCGTGCCGAACCGCGGGGGCCCCGTCGTCGTCCGCGAACCCGGCGTCCGCCTGGTGATCGGCAATTTCTATGGTGGTCGCGGTTATTGGGACGGCCGGCGCTATTATCAGCACCGCTATCGCTATAACAACGGCTGGCGCTACCGCTAAGCCGGGCTCGGCGCGGCGGGCTTGCTTCAGCGAGCCCGCCGTATCGTTGCATATGATCCCATCGCGCGCTTGAAGCATCGCGCGCGCGGTGCCACGACGCCGGGCGATGTCGTTACCCGGCGCCCCCGTTTTTTACGATCCCTCCGGGCGCCGGCGTCGCCGCTTCGCGCTGGGCGTCGCGTCCTTCGCTGCACTTTTGCTCTTGGCAGTCGTGGTATTCGCGGTATCGATCGGTATCGTGCCCGCTCAGCCGCTGCTGCCGTTCAGCGCCGAGCGGCCGGGCCACAAGCTGTCGCCGCCGCGCGAAACGGTGCTCAAGCGCACCACGCGGACGATCGACTGGTATGCGCGGCGGCTCACTGGCGAAACGCGCAGCCGGACCGCAAAGGATGCCGGCAACGTGCCGCTGGCGATCGCGTTTCACGTACCGTGGGATGCGCAATCGGCGGAATCACTGCGGCGGCACGTCGACGAGTTGGACTGGGTAATCCCCGGCTGGGTGTCGATCACCGGGCCGCGCCACACGATCACGATCTTTCCCGATCCCGCCGGGCGCGCGGTGCTGAATGCCGTGACACGACGGCCGCTGATCCTGCCGATGATCCAGAACGCGATCAGCGGGAAATGGGACGCCGCGGGGATGGCGGCATTGCTCCACGACCCGCGGCAGCGCGCGGCGTTGCTCGACCGGATCGAGCCGTGGCTGGCGGCGAACCGCGCAGGCGGGGCGTTCTTCGATTTCGAGGAATTGCCGCCCGCGAGCCAGGCCGATTACCGCGCGTTTTTGAACGAAGCCAATGCGCGGTTCGACAAGCGTAGCTGGGTGATCGCGATGGCGGCGCCGGTCGGCGACCGATCGTGGGATTTGCCGGCCTATGCGCGGATCGTCGATCGCGTGTTCCTGATGAGTTACGACGAACACGAACTGTCGGGGCCGCCCGGACCGATCGCGTCTCAGGCCTGGTTCGCGAAGAGCGTGGCGGACGCCGCACGCGGTATTCCGGCGTCGAGGCTGGTCGTGGCGATCGGCAATTACGGCTATGACTGGTACGGCAAGGGCGGCGACCCGATGACGGTCGAGGAAGCGTGGCAGGCCGCGCGGGACTCGAGCGCAATTCCGGTATTCGATCGGGCGAGCGGCAATTCAGGGTTTGCCTATGAGGATGACGACGAGGGCAAGCACGTCATTTGGCTACTCGACGCAGCCTCCGCGTATAATCAAATCGCCTTCCTCCGCCGCGCCGGGATCGGCGGCGTCGCATTGTGGCGATTGGGTGCCGAAGACCCCGGACTATGGTCTTTATTCGGGCGATCGCACCCGACGCTCCCCCCCGCATCGGTGATCAGCGACATCCCACCCGGCACCGACGTCGATATCGAGGGCAAGGGTGAAATCCTGAAGATTGCCGCGGTGCCGACCGCGGGGCGGCGCGACGTGATCACCTTGCCGAACGGCGATGTCGCCGACGCGCGCTTTCTGACATTGCCGAGCCAATATATGGTGCAACGCACCGGCTATCGCCCGCGCGAGGTCGCACTGACCTTCGACGACGGCCCCGACCCGCAATGGACACCGCAGATCCTCGACGTGCTCAAGCGCGAGCGCGTGACCGCGACCTTCTTCATCGTCGGCGAGAACGCCCTGACCGAGCACGGCCTGCTCAAGCGGATGGTCGATGAGGGGCATGAGATCGGCAACCATACCTACACGCATCCCAATCTGGCGGGCGCGTCGGACACCGAGACCGACGTCCAGCTCAATGCGACCCAACGGCTGTTTCAGGCATTTACCGGACGCTCGCTCAAATTGTTCCGCGCGCCCTATTTCGGCGACGCCGAGCCGACCACCGCCGACGAAATCGGCCCCGCGCTTAAGGCGCAGTCGCTCGGCTATATCTCGGTCGGGCTCCACGTCGATGCCGAGGACTGGCAGCGGCCGGGTGTTCAGGCGATCGTCGATAATGTCGTCAACGGTGTGCTGAAGGGCGACACCGGGTGCGCGAGCGGCAACGACGCAGAGTGCAGCCACAATATCGTGCTGCTCCACGACGCCGGCGGCGACCGCGCGCAGACGGTCGCGGCGCTTCCGATCATCATCGATCGGCTGCGGGCGCAGGGCTACGCCTTCGTCCCCGTATCGCGGCTGGCGGGTATCTCGCGCGACCTCGCGATGCCGCCGATTTCGGCGAACGACCGCAGCGCGGCGGAGGTCGACCTTTTCCTGTTCGGCACGCTCGGCGCGACCGTTACGGCGCTCGGCTGGCTGTTCGTTTTCGCGATTTCGATCGGTATCCTGCGCGCGATCCTGCTGTCGGCGCTGGCGCTGATCCAGGCACGCCGCGAATTGCGGACGGTATTCCCTGCAATCGACCCCGACCGCTTCGTCACGGTAATGATCCCGGCGTTCAACGAGGAAGCCGTAATCGAGCGGTCGGTCAGGACCGTGCTCGCCTCGAGCGACGTCAAGATTGAGGTCATCGTGATCGACGACGGATCGAAAGACCGCACCAGCGCGATCGTCGCCGCGGCGTTCGCCGACGAACCGCGCGTGCGGCTGTTGACGCTCGACAATGGCGGCAAGGCGCGGGCGCTCAACCGCGGCCTGGAGTCGGCGAAAGGCGAGATCGTCATTGCGCTCGACGCCGACACGCAGTTCGAGCCGACCACCATTGCGCGGCTCGCGCGCTGGTTCGCCGACCCAAAGCTCGGAGCGGTCGCAGGCAATGCCAAGGTCGGCAACCGCGTCAACCTGATCACCCGCTGGCAGGCACTCGAATATATCACCGCGCAGAACCTCGAGCGGCGCGCGCTGTCGAGCCTGGGCGCGATGATGGTGGTGCCGGGCGCGGTGGGAGCGTGGCGGCTGGCGGCGATCCGTGAGGTCGGCGGCTATCCGCACGATACGCTGGCCGAGGATCAGGACCTGACCATCGCGATCCAGCGCGCCGGCTGGCGCGTCACCTACGACCAATATGCCGTCGCCTGGACCGAGAGCCCGGAGACGTTCCGCGGGCTCGCCAAGCAGCGTTTCCGCTGGGCGTATGGCACTTTGCAGTGCCTCTGGAAGCATGGACGTATCATGGGGACGGGCCGCCCGCGCGGGCTGGCGTGGATCGGCGTGCCGCAGGCGATTGTGTTCCAGGTGCTGCTCGCCGCGATAAGCCCGATCATCGACCTCGCGCTGATCGTCAGCTTCATTACGACATGGTTCGCGATCGAGGCGCATGGCTGGGCGCAGACGCAGACGAGTCTCGACAAGATGCTGGTCTATTGGCTCGTCTTCACTGCGATCGACTTGCTGTCGGCGATCGTCGCGTTCGCGCTCGAACGACGTGAGAAATGGCGGTTGTTGTGGCTGCTGATCCCGCAGCGCATCGGCTATCGCCAGATCATGTATTATGTCGTGCTGAAGGCGATCACCCAGGCGCTGCGCGGGCCGAGCGTGGGGTGGGGCAAGCTGCAGCGGACGGGGCGAGTCACCGCCCGCTAGGCCAACGCCGCGGCGCGGTGTATGCGCGGATCATGTTCGCCGACCTTACCCGCCGTTTCGTTGTCGCCGGTCTCGCCGGGCTGGCGATTGGCGCCGCGCCGGCACCGACTGCGCCGCTTGTGCTCGCGGCGGCAAGCCTGCAGGAATCGCTCGATGCCGCCGCCGACCAATGGGCGAAAACGGGGCATGCGCGCCCGGTGATCTCGTTCGCCGCATCGTCGGCGCTCGCGCGGCAGATCGAAGCGGGGGCGCCCGCCGATCTGTTCGCGTCGGCTGACGAGGGATGGATGGACGCGCTCGCGGCAAAACGGCTGATCGCGGCGGACACGCGCGCCGATCTCGTCGGCAACCGGCTGGTGGTGGTCGAGCCGGTGGGGCGGCGCAGCGCGGTGCCGCTCAACGGCGCACGGCTGGCGCGGGTGCTCGGCGCGGGGCCGCTGGCGATGGCCGATCCCGACAGCGTGCCCGCGGGCAAATATGGCAAGGCAGCGCTGACCAAATTGGGGGCGTGGGACGCAGTCGCGCCACATGTCGTGCGCGCGGAGAATGTACGCGCAGCGTTGGCGCTGGTCGAGCGCGGTGCGGCGCCATTCGGGATCGTTTACCTGACCGACGCCATGGCATCGTCGAAGGTCCGGGTCGCGGGCGTATTCCCGGCCGCGAGCCATCCGCTGATCGTCTATCCGATCGCGCGGCTCGCCGGATCGACCAATCCCGAAGCCGAGGGTTTTCGCCGCTTCCTGCTGTCGCCGCGCGGCCGCGCGATCTTCGCGCGGTTCGGCTTTTCCGTACCGGGGAGGTCGCGCTGACCCACGCCGAGTGGGGCATCGTCGCCTTGTCGCTCAAGGTCGGGCTGGTCGCGACCCTCGCGACGCTGCCGGTGGCGTTCGCGCTCGCCTGGTTCCTCGCGCGGGCGAACGTGCGGGGCAAGATCCTGATCGAGGCGATCGTCTACCTACCACTTGTCGTGCCGCCGGTGGTGACCGGGTGGATGTTGCTATTGGCGTTCGCGCAGTCGGGGCCGCTGGGCGCATTCAGCGGCGAGGTTTTATTCAAATGGACCGGCGCAGCGCTCGCTGCCGGCGTCATGGCGTTGCCGCTGATGGTGCGCGCGATGCGGCTGTCGATCGAAGCAGTTGACCAGCGACTGGAAGGGGCGGCGCGGACGCTTGGGGCAGGGCGCTGGCGCGTGTTCCGGACGATCACGCTTCCGCTCAGCATGCCCGGGGTGCTGGCGGGAACGGTGCTCGGTTTCGCGCGCTCGCTCGGCGAGTTCGGCGCGACCATCACCTTCGTGTCGAACGTACCCGGCCAAACCCAAACGCTGCCGCTGGCGATCTACGCCGCGCTCCAGCGGCCCGATGGCGATGCTATCGCGTTGCGGCTGTCCGCGCTATCGGTGCTGATCGCGCTGGCCGCATTGGTCGCATCCGAACTGCTTGCGCGGCGGATGCGTGCGGCGATGATCCATGGCGTTTGATCTCGACGTGACCAAGCGGCTCGGCGATGCCGAGGTCGCGCTACGGCTCGAAGCGGGGGAAGGGATCACCGTCCTGTTCGGCCCGTCGGGCGTAGGCAAGACGAGCGTCCTCAACATGGTCGCCGGGCTGCTCCGCCCGGACCGGGGGCACATCCGCGTCGGCGGGCTGACGTTGTTCGACGCAGCGACCAACGTGCCCGTGGAGCGCCGCCGCGCCGGCTATGTGTTTCAGGATTCGCGGTTGTTCCCGCATATGCGCGTCGCCGCCAACCTGCGCTACGCGGGCGCTCGCGAGACGATGGTCGAAGCGATCGCGCACTTGCTCGGCATCGCGCATCTGGCCGATCGCTGGCCCCGCACGTTGTCGGGGGGCGAGGCCAAGCGCGTCGCGATTGGCCGCGCGCTGCTCAGCGACCCGGCATTCCTATTGCTCGACGAACCGACCGCCTCGCTCGACCGCGCCCGCGCCGACGAGGTTGAGCGCGCGATCCGCGACGTGCGCGACGAACTGAACTTGCCGATCCTGATGGTCACCCACGACCGCGCCGAGGCCGAACGGCTGGCGACGCGGATTATCGAAATGGTGCGCTAGCAGTCGATCAGCAGCCGCCGGAACTCCCGCTTCAGACGTAGCGAACCGTTACGCGGCGCTGACGCAGTGCACCACCCACCATGCCGAAGCCCATGATCATCATCATCCACGTCGCGGGCTCGGGCACTCCGTTATCGCGTACGACAATCTGGACGTCATCGAGATAGGTAGTGGGATCACCGTTCCCACCGACGTAGCCGAAAATCGAAAAACCCGTCAGGGTCTTCCCCGCCGCGAGATTCGATAGGATGTTGAACTGTTCCCAGTCGGCCGATGACGTGTTCACGGTGAACCCCGTGTTGGTGCTATCGGAATAGAAGAACGACACGAAGGCGGGAGCGGTGGTCAAGTTCGGATGCTTGATCCAGAACGACGCGGCTGCAACGCTTGACGTCGCCACGCCGGCGAAATTCTGACGAAGTTCGATATTGCCGATATCGATCGCGGAATAGGTCCCGCTGTGCTTGTCGGCCGTCGTGACCGACCAGGGCGAGGTCCCGCCAAAATTGCGATCGACGAACCAAGGCGAAATAGCGCCCGATTCGAAGCCGCCGTTTACGATAACGTTTTGTGCTTGCGCCGCCGGCGCGAACGTCAGCGCTGTCGTCGCCGCCAAAATCAGCATGATAGGTTTCATGTGATAGCCCCCTAAAAAGAGAAAGGCCGACGCGCTTTGCACGTTCGACTCAGATCAGCCTGTTAACGCACGATTAACACAGATAGGTAGGAACGTCTAACGACCTGGCGGGGCGGGAGGTATCATATTGGGACGGCTGTCGCCGCTTGGCGTCAGCGTTCATACCCTTGCCGCCTGGCCGACACGATAACTCCGCGAGCGGTCGTGGGCTGATCCGGCCGCATCCCGCGCAAAAAAAACCGCCGTCCGGCTACCCGGACGGCGGTCTTATTTGTTCAGCGTAAGCCTAACTCAGCCGATCACTCGGTCTCGTTCAGATACTCGCCCGCATCCTCGTCGGTGCCGGTGCCCGACACGGTCACCGACGCCAGCGCGTCGCTTCCCGTATCGTCGGCCACGTCGCGCAGCTTCTCGGCCGCGCGCTCTTCCTCGGCCGAGTTCGGCGCGATCAGCACTTCCTGCAGCGCGCGCTGCTGGACGCGCAACGCGGCGTCGCGGCTGGAAGCGGCCACGCGCAGGCGGTTCATGCCCGCGCCGGTGCCGGCGGGGATGAGACGGCCGACGATGACGTTCTCCTTGAGGCCGATCAGCGTGTCCTGCTTGCCCTGGACCGCCGCCTCGGTGAGGACTCGGGTGGTCTCCTGGAACGACGCCGCCGAGATGAAGCTGCGAGTCTGCAGCGACGCCTTGGTGATGCCGAGCAGGACGGGCTTGCCTTCCGCCTTCTTCTGCTTCTTCTCGAGCTTGTCGTTGATCT
>JBDSWC010000060.1:0-7501 GCA_039926845.1 Sphingomonas sp.
ATGCCGAGCTGGCCGAGCGCGTCGATCTCGATCGCCTCCATCGCCTCGGCCTCGCGGTCGTCGATATGGTCATAGCCTAGCAGATGCAGCGTGCCGTGCACGATCAAATGCGTGGCGTGGGTTTCGATTGTGATGCCGCGCTCGGCGGCCTCCGCCGCGCACACGCCCTGCGCGAGGACGATGTCGCCGAGCAGCACCTCGCCATCGTCCGAATTCTGCGTGACGGTTTCGAGCAGGTCGGGCTGGACCATCGGGAAGCTCAGGACATTGGTCGGCTTGTCCTTGTGGCGGTATTGATTGTTGAGCTGATGCACCTCGTCGTCGGAGGTCAACCGCACCGAAATCTCGACCGCCGCCGATGCCGTGAGCAATTCGCCGTGCGGGGTCAGGCCGATCGCGGTGCGCGCGGCCCGCGTGGCGAGTGCGGTCCAGTCGTCCGCGTCGCCCCAGCCGGTGTTAGTGACCTCGACCGTGATCATGCTGCGGCCTCCACGCCATGCCGCCGCAACAGCACGATGCGGTTGGTGTTCGTGCCACTCCGATTGTTACCGACGCCCCAGCAGTTCGCGGTCTTGGTGAATTGCTGCTGGTTGACCATCACCGCGAGCCGGTCGAACGGCAAGCCCGCGGCTGCCGCCCAGACGAGGCGTTCGAGCAGGACCTTGCCGCGGCGCACCTCGCCGACCTCGAACGCGACGTATCCGCCCGGCCGGACGATTCGTGCCAGATCGGTCAGTACGCCGGCGACCATATCACTCCACGCCGCCTCGGTCCGCGCCGTCGAAATGTCGACC
Source organism: Sphingomonas sp. (assembly GCA_039926845.1). Taxonomy (GTDB): domain Bacteria; phylum Pseudomonadota; class Alphaproteobacteria; order Sphingomonadales; family Sphingomonadaceae; genus Sphingomonas. The sequence goes on from JBDSWC010000060.1 coordinate 795, forward strand.
GCGGCGACGTCGATCCCGGCGAACCAGCAGCGCAGCCAATTATCGTCGGCGTATTGGACGATATCGAGAAACGGGGGCGAGGTGACGACGAGGGTCGCGCTGGCGTCGGCGATTCCGTTGGCGTCGCGCGCGTCCTGCGCGGTGAGCACCGCATCGCTGACGGCGATCGGTGCAGCCTCGGCGAGCAGCGACCGGCTCTTCTTGAGAATCAGCTTGGCGATATCGCGGCGTGGCGGCGTTTGGCCACGCTTGGCATTGATCTTGACCTGCGATTCCACGCTCACCGCTTGGTTTGGGGGTAGCGTGTAGACCGAGAAGAAGCCGGGCGAATGGCCCGTAAGGCGATTGATCGCGACCATCCTGATCCAGTCGATCGCCGGGTCGGGCCGCGGCTCGTCGAGCGGTGCTTCGCGCAGCAGCCATTCGCGCAGCACGGTCAGTTCGCGCAGCGTTTCCGGATGGTAGAAGGCGAGCAAGTCGTTGCGCAACGCGGGGCGGTCATTCCACGGAACCGTGGCCAGCCGGACCGCGATATCATCGATCGACGGCGGGGTCAGGCGGGGTCGCGTGAGCAAGGTCGACAACGGGTTGATGTCGTTGCCGAGCGGCCGCCGCCCCGTCAGTGCCGCCTGCAACGGGGTCGTGCCGCGGCCCATGAACGGGTCGTAGACGCCCTCGCCGGAGCGAGTCAGCCGGTCGATGAAGAAGGCGGGCAATTGCGGCTTGAAGCAGGCGCGGTAGCTGATCTCGTGGATCGCGGCGGCCTGGCGCTGGCGCGCGGTCCAGAATTCGTTGACGAGATAGGGGATGCCGCCCTCGACCGTTTCGATCGTCGCGGCGCCGAACGCGTTGAAAGCGCGCAGATCGTCGAGCAAGTCGCGTCGCGCAGGGGCGCCCGCCGGTCGATCGTCAGTCCTGCGCACATCCGATCGCGGTCGTGCCAGAACCGCGGCGTCGCTCATTCGCTGCCCTCATACGCCTCGACGATCCGGCCGACGATCGGGTGGCGCACGACGTCCTTGGCGGTGAAGCGCGAAAACGCGATGCTTTCGATCCCCTCCAGCCGCATTGTCGCATCGGCCAGCCCCGACGACCCGACACCGCCCGGCAAATCGGTCTGGTTGGGGTCGCCGCAGATTACCATTCGGCTGCGCTCGCCGAAGCGAGTCAGGAACATCTTCATCTGTGCGGGCGTGGTGTTCTGCGCCTCGTCCAGGATGATGAAGGCGTCGGCCAGCGTGCGGCCGCGCATGAACGCAATCGGTGCGATCTCGATCTCGCCCGAACTGATCCGCCGCTCGACTTGTTCGGCGGGGAGGCAATCGTTGAGCGCGTCGTAGAGCGGGCGGAGATAGGGATCGACCTTCTCCTTCATGTCGCCGGGCAGGAAGCCGAGTTTCTCGCCCGCCTCGACCGCGGGGCGCGACAGGATCAGCCGCTGGACGCTGCCCGAAATGAGCTGCGACACCGCTTGCGCGACCGCGATATAGGTCTTGCCGGTGCCCGCCGGCCCGAGCGCGAAAATCATGTCGTTGCTGGTCAGCTCGCGCATGTAATGCGCTTGCGCGGGGGTGCGCGGGACGATCGTCTTCTTGCGCGTGCGGATCATGATCGGCGGGGCGTCGCGGCCGGTTTCGGCGCTGATGATGCCGTCGAGCGCGGGTTCCGCTGCCATCGCGATCGAGGCGTCGACCAGGCCGGTATCGACCTCCTCGCCGCGCTGGATCCGTTTGTAGAGATCGTTGAGCACGTCGCGGCCCATCGCGACTTGTTCGGCCGATCCTTCGAGCCCGATGCGGTTGCCGCGCGCGGTGATGTAGATGCCTAGCCGATGTTCGAGCGCAACGAGATTCTGGTCGTATTGCCCGAAGAGTTGCGCGAGCAGTTGCGGCTTGTCGAAGGTTAGCTCTATCCGGCTGCGTTCACCGGACTGGGCGGGGACAGGCTTGCGGCTCATGCGGTCCTTTCGGGCTGGTCGTTTGCACTGTGACAGAGCGATCGGGTCCATGACAGACAAAAACATCGCCCGAACGCAAAGGTCCGGGCGATGTTGCAGGAAAGTCGCGGGAGAACGGAGAAGCGGCGCCCGCAAGGCGAACGGCGCTCCCTTTCAAAGTCAGGCGTAGCGGACCCGCGGCGATGCCGCGCTACGGCGGCGAACCACCCCGGCCAGCGCGCCGAAGCCCAGGATGATCATGCCCCAGGTCGCCGGCTCGGGAACGCCCGCGACGGCGGTCGTGCCATTCACCCGGAAGTTGAAATCGCAGATCGATGTCGCCGTGTTGTTGCAGGTCGAATAGGGCACGGTCGCGAAGATCGCGCGGCCGCCGGCATAGGCATCGCCAGTCAACGGAACGCCGGTGTTGAGGTTGATGTCGGGGCCCAGCACGATCCCGTTGCGCGTGTCGCTCGAGTTGAGCACCGCGGTGTAGCGCTGGCCGATTGTCGCGGCGACATTGCCGATGTCGATGTCGAACCAGACCGGCGTCCGGCTGTTGATAGCGGTCGGCAGCGTGAACGTGCGCGTGACGAGCGCGGTGCCCGTCAACGACTCGCCGGCGATCAGCGAGAGCGTATAGGTGCCGCCGGTGAAGGTCGGATTGAGGCCCTCGAACTGGAATCCGATCGACTTGAGCGTCGAGTCGATCGAGGTGAAGCTCTGACCCGAGGCATTGCCGAAAAAGCCGAGCGCGTAGGCGCGCTGACCGGTGCCCGAGGTGACCAAGATATCGCCAGCGCGAGCAGGCACGGCAACGCACGTGGCCGCCAATACGGCGGCGGCGAAAACGGATTTCATGAAAAAGCTCCCTGGTTGGAGAGCGCGCGATATCAAGGGGTTATGACAGCGCTAAGACTCATTAACGAATATTGCGTTGCAGCGGCAGTTAAGCCGCTTGCGCCTGGAGAAGGCGTCCCGATACCGAGTTCGGGCCGGCGTTGACGATCTCGACTTCGACGATATCGCCGATCCCGGCGCCGGTCATCAAGTGGACCGATTGCAGCCACGGCGACTTGCCGAGCATCTGGCCGGGGAGCTTGCCGGCGCGTTCGATCAGCACGTCGCACGTCCGGCCGACGCTCGCGGCGTTGAACGCGGCCTGGTAGCGGTTGAGCGCGGCTTGCAGGCGTTGCAGGCGGTCGTCCATCGCCTCCGCAGCAATCTGATCGGGCATATCGGCGGCGGGGGTGCCGGGTCGCGGGGAGTATTTGAAGCTGAACGCCAGCGAGTAACCGACCGCGTCGATTAGGCCCAGCGTGTCCGCGAATTCGGCCTCGGTCTCGCCCGGGAAGCCGACGATGAAATCGCCCGACAGCGCGATGTCAGGGCGGACGGCGCGGACGCGGTCGAGGATGCGGAGATACGAATCGCGGCTGTGGCTGCGGTTCATCGCCTTGAGCACGCGGTCGTTGCCCGACTGCACCGGCAGGTGGAGGAACGGCATCAGCTTCTCGACGTCGCGGTGCGCATCGATCAGACCCTGCGTCATGTCGTTGGGATGACTGGTGGTGTAGCGGATCCGCGCGAGGCCGGGGATGCGGTCGAGTTCGCGGATCAAATCGCCGAGGTCGCGATCGCCGTCCGACCATGCGTTGACGTTCTGGCCGAGCAGCGTGATTTCCTTCGCCCCGGCATCGACCAGCGACTTCGCTTCGTCGACCAGCGCCTGCCACGGCCTGCTGATCTCGGCGCCGCGGGTGTAGGGGACGACGCAATAGGTGCAGAATTTGTCGCATCCCTCCTGCACCGTCAGGAACGCGCTCGGCCCGACCTTGCGGCGCGTGGGGAGCGCGCCGAACTTCGACAGCACGGGCATGTCGGTGTCGATCCCGAGCTCGCCGCGCGATGCCTTGGCTACCAGATCGGGCAAGTTGTGATACGCTTGCGGGCCGACGACGATATCGACCTTGGCGCGGTGCGCGATCTCCGCGCCTTCGGCTTGTGCGACGCAGCCGGCGACCGCGATCATCGGGTTGGCGCCGTGTTTCCTGAGGCGCCCGATGTCCGAATAGACCTTCTCGGTCGCCTTCTCGCGGATGTGGCAGGTGTTGAGCACGACCAGGTCGGCCGCGTTGGCGTCGTCGGTCGCGGTCAGGCCCTGCGCCGCCATCAGCTCGCCCATCCGCTCGCCGTCATAGACGTTCATCTGGCAGCCGAACGATTTGACGTGGAAGGTTTTCGGGGCGGTCTTGGTGGTCATGGGCCGGGCGCTATAGCGCCGGGATCGGGCGCGGCATAGGCCACCGGTGCGACGTCGTAGGCGAACGGGCGCAGCGGCTTGCCGAGCGCGGCGACCAGCGCTTCCTCAATGCGGCGACGGCTTTCGGCGGCGATCGCCTTTCGGCCCGGGAAATCCTCGGGGCGGAAGGGGTCGAGGAAATGGACCTTAAGCGGGAAGCTGCCGCGCCGCGACAGAATACGCTTGGCGTTGTCGAGGCCGCTTTCGACACCGATCCAGCCGATTTCTTCGGCGACGGCGCCGTATTCGAGCATCACCGGCTGGACCATCACGCCGGACGGCGGCGGCTCGAGCACGCGCAGCATCGGTGTCTTGAACGGGAGCAACGACTGGCCGTCGGTGGTCGTGCCTTCGGGGAACACGGTGACCGACCAATTCTCGGTCATCGCGTCGCGTAGCGCGTTGATCTGTTCGGCGACGCCCATGCGGTTCTCGCGTTTGACGTAGACGGTGCGGTTGAGCGTCGAGAGCCAGCCGACGACGGGCGCCTGGCGCAATTCCTCTTTCGACACGAACGCGGTGCCGCTCTGGCCGGCGATCGAGAGGATATCGATCCAGCTGAGGTGGTTGGAGATGTAGAACACCTCGCGCTTGAGCGGCACGCCGACCCGCGTGACGCGTGCGCCCGCCAGCCGTGCGGCCCAGCCGAGGAATATGCGTGGCCAGGGCGAGCCGAGACGGAACAGCCGCCAGAGGTAGTGGAGCGGAACGGTGAGAAGCAGCGCCAGCACCAGCCCGCCGGCGCGAAGGACGATCCGTATCCAGCCGAGCAAGTCGATCGGCGGGGGATTGCCGGCGGCTGCGGCAGCGCGTTGGTCGGGACTCAGGACTTCCGGTCCAGGCTGACGCCGTACAGCTCCATCCGGTGGTCGACGAGGCGGAAGCCGAGCTTCTCGGCGATCTGTTTCTGGAGCTGTTCGAGCTCGGGATCGACGAATTCGGTCACTTTGCCGGTCTCGATGTCGATCAGATGGTCGTGGTGCGACTCGGGCGAGGGTTCGTAGCGCGCGCGGCCGTCGCCGAAATCGTGGCGGTCGAGGATGCCGGCCTCTTCGAACAGCCGCACGGTGCGATAGACCGTGGCGATCGAGATGCCCGGGTCGATCTGCGACGCGCGCTCATAGACCTTCTCGACGTCGGGATGGTCCTCGGCTTCGCTCAGGACGCGGGCGATAACTCGCCGCTGCTCGGTGATGCGAAGGCCCTTTTCGTTGCACAGGGCTTCGAGATCGATCTTGCGCGCCATGCGGTCGATATAGGCGCTTTGGCCTTATTGCGAAAGCAAAGAGTCATTCGCAAAAAGGCGAACGCTGCTCAGGACGTTGCCAATCGCTGCTGCCACCGCCATGCGATTATAAGAATCGCGATCATGACGACGAGGGCGTCGAGCAGCGCGATGCGTGTCACCGCTATGATCGGCGTGAAAGGAGCGAACGCCGTGAGCGCCAGCGCTGCGCCTGTCACCGCAATGTAGATGAGCCGTTTGCCAGCCTGGAACGGCAAACGACGGACCACGGCAGGATGGACTACGGACACGAGCACGTGAAGGGTTGCGAAGATCGCTAGAGGAGCCGCCGCGACGCCAACGCTCCAAGTATAATGTATGCCAATCCACTGGCACACAGGAATGAAGAGGAAGCCTATTGCGATTGCGCTGTCATACCAGCGCGAGGGCCGAAGGTGCGTTGCGTCCCGATCGCGTACCGCCGCGCGGACCACCTGCGCGGAAATTGAAGACCGCGCGATTTGCGCATTACGCCCGTGCGGGGGATAATTTCCGATAGCCACGCCAACTAGCCCGACAAGCGGCAAGGCATATACTAACCAAGTTCCCATTACTCACCTCTTCCGTCGCCGGTTGGTGATAAAACGGCTTTGTTTCCAAAGTATTGAGAACGGGGCTCAGCAAAAAGCCCCGCGGTGTGGGAGCACCGCGGGGCCTTTGCTATCCACCCGGATGGGTGTGTTACTTCACCGTCTTGCGGCGCTTCGTGCCCAGGCCGATCTTCTTCGCCAAGGTGCGGCGCTGCTCGGCATAGTTCGGCGCGACCATCGGATAATCGGCGGGCAGGCTCCACTTGGCGCGGTACTGGTCCGGGGTCATTTGATAATGCGTCATCAGGTGGCGCTTGAGCATCTTGAGCTTCTTGCCGTCTTCCAGGCAGACCACATAGTCGGGCTTGATCGACGCGCGGATCGACACCGCCGGCTCTTGCTTGGGCTCGGGCGCCGGAGTCGCCGGATTCAGCTTCGACAAGCCGCGATAAATGTTCTGGATGACCAGCTCGATATCGGAGACGGCAACGTTGTTGTTGCCCAGATATTCGGCGGCGATGTCGGCGGTCAGCGTGATCAGCGTTTCCTGCATGTCGGTATCGTTATCCATTGTCTTCCCTTGGACCCTTTTATTGATTTAGGTATGTCCCCCGACGCGGGGCTTTGATCCCACTTTTCGTGACGTGCAAGCAC
>JBDSWC010000061.1:0-20804 GCA_039926845.1 Sphingomonas sp.
TGCCGCGACGGATCGCGTCGACGAGCGATTCCTTGCAGCCGTATAGGTTGTCGAACTTCGACTTGGTCACGCTGTCGTTGACGTTGATCGCCGGGAACGGCAGCTCGCCCTTCTTGGCGATGGCGTAGAGGCGGTGGACGCCGGTGGTGGTCTCTTCGGACACGCCCTTGATGTTCTTGACCGTCTCGGTGAGGTAGCCGGGCTTCTTGGCGATGAATTCCTTCACCGCGCGCTGCATCTCGACTTCTTCCTCATTCTCCGGCTCGCCGAACGATGCGCCTGCCTCGAGCTTCGCGCCCCACAGCGCGAACGCGGTGGCGTCGCCGCCGTCGTCGAGGATCATATTGCAGGTCTCGTCACCCCAATCGAAGATCGAGCCCACATAGTCCCAATATTCGGCCAGGCTCTCGCCCTTGATCGCGAACACCGGCACGCCCGACGCGGCAATCGCGGCGGCGGCATGGTCCTGCGTCGAATAGATGTTGCACGTCGCCCAGCGGACGGTGGCGCCCAGCGCGGTCAGTGTCTCGATCAGCACCGCGGTCTGGATCGTCATGTGCAGCGAGCCGGTGATCCGCGCGCCCTTCAGCGGCTGCGACGGACCGAATTCGCTGCGCAGGCTCATCAGGCCAGGCATTTCGGTCTCGGCGATGTTGATCTCGGCGCGGCCGAAATCCGAAAGGCTGATGTCCTTGACGACATAATCGTTGCGATCGAGCACGCTGGCCACGTCAAAATTCTCCGGCAATTGGATTGATGCCGGGCGCCCTACAGGCTCAAGCAGCCGATTGCAACCGTGATATAAAGATTTCTTTATATGTCTCGCGTGAGCACGCTGGCCATTAGGTCCAGACGGTGTCGAAACCCGAGATGTTCGTAGAGTGAGATCGCGCCCCGATTGGCCGCTAGGGCGTGGAGAAATGGCGTTTCGCCCGTCGCCAGCATGCGGCCCGCGACGGCGCGGATCAGCATTGCGGCGAGACCTTGGCCGCGATGATCCGGGTGCGTGCAAACACCGCTCACTTCGGCAAGCCCGGGCATACGCATCCGCTCCCCGGCCATCGCGACCAACACGCCGTCCCGCTTGATGCCGATGAACCGCCCCAGCCGGTGGGTATGCCGCATATACGGACCGGGCTTGGTCAATTCGGCCAGATCGAACGTCGCCGACGCATCGTCCTCGGTCAGCTCTGCCCAGTCATCGACAAGCGCGCTCGGCTCAAGGCGTTCGCAGACCATCTGCACCACCGCCTCGGGCGCTTGCGCGAGTCGTGTATGAGGCGGCAGTTGCGGTGCTGTTCGCTCGATCAGCAGCAGCCCGCCTTTTTCCGGCACCAAATCCGCGAGCGCGCCGAGACTTTTCGCGGAATCGTCAGCCACGGCGCCAAACATCCCGTAGTCGCGGCCCAGCCGCCATGCCCGCGCATCACCTTCGGCGAGCGGCGCCCAATGACTGGTGAGCGCGCTCCACACCGGCCGGTCGAGCGGGTGGCTCACGCCGTGCCGGTTTCCGGCGCGAGCAGCCGGGGATCGATACCGGCGCTGGCGAACCCCGCCGCCCAGCGATCGTCGGCTGCGGTATCGTAGATCAGGCCCTCATCCGCCGCGACATTGAACCAGCCGTGGCGCAGCATCTCGCCGTCGAGTTGCCCGGCGCCCCATCCGGCATAGCCAAGGGCGACGATCCAGCGCGTCGGCCCCGCGCCTTCGGCGATCGCGCGCAGCACATCGACCGTGCCCGACAGCGACCAGCGTCCGGCGACCTCTATGGTGTCCTGTCCGCCCCAATCGGTCGAGTGAATTACGAACCCGCGCCGTGGTTCGACCGGCCCGCCGAAATGGACCGGCGCGTTCGGCGCGGCGCCGTGATCGATCTCGAACTGGTCGAGTACGTCGTGCAGCCCGAGCCCATCGATCTCGGCGCCGATCCCGATACCGATCGCGCCATCTTCGTCATGCCCACACATGGCGATTACCGCCTGTTCGAAGCGCGGGTCGCCGATCCCCGGCATCGCGAGTAGAAATTGTCCGACCAGAAAGCGCGCCGACTCCATGGCTGCCACTTTAGGCGGACGGTCACCCGTTCGTCACCGCTTGAAATTAGCAGCGAGAACGCCAATTGCGCTGCGACACTTAAGGAGAACACGACATGAGCGTTTCCGTCGGCGACAAGCTGCCCTCGACCACTATCGTCAAGGCCACCGAGAATGGGCCGGAGGCGGTCAGCTCCGACGAATTCTTCGCCGGCCGCAAGGTCGCGCTGATCGCGGTGCCCGGCGCGTTCACGCCGACCTGTTCGGCGCGGCACTTGCCCGGTTTCCTTGACAAGGCCGAGGAGATCAGGGCGAAGGGCATCGACGAGATTGCCTTCACCTCGGTCAACGACGCGTTCGTCATGGGCGCGTGGGGCAAGGTCAACAACGCCGGCGACAAGGTCACGATGCTGGCCGATGGCAACGGCGAGTTCGCCAAGGCGGTCGGGCTGACGATGGATGGCAGCAAGTTCGGCATGGGCGAGCGCAGCCAGCGTTATTCGATGATCGTCGATAACGGCGTGGTGACCGAGCTCAATGTCGAGGCGCCCGGAGAGTTCAAGGTAAGCTCGGCGGAGCATCTGCTCGAACAGCTTTGATCGTCGCGCATCCGAAACAAAAGACTCGGCCACGGGAACGCTTGGTGTAATCCTCGCGTTCTCGTGGCATCAGTTTTCATCATCGGAGATTAGAGATGGCCGACGCAAAGAAGCCGACCACCCCCGCCAAACCGGCTGCAAAGACCACCCCCGCCGCCGGCAAACATTGGATCGACGCCGAAAAGTTGCTGGCGCGCGCGCAGAAGGAAGCGGGCGTGTTGCTCGAGCGCGCCCAGAAGGAGGGCGGCAAGCTGCTCGACCGGGCGCAAAAGGAGGCCGGTGCCCTCCTGACCAAGGCGCAGGATGCGATCAGCGATGGCGCGACCAAGGCGGTCAAGGCGGCCAAGGACAACCCCAAAGTCGTGGCGGGCATCGCAGCCGGTGCCGCCGCGACGATCGCCGGTGGTGCCTATGCTGCGAGCAAGCTTAAATCGGGCAAGAAGGCCGCCGCCAAGCCCAAGACGGCGACCGCTGCTAAACCAGCCGCACGCAAGCCAGCCGCCCGCAAATCCGCGGCACGCAAGCCCGCTCCCGCCAAGAAGTCGTAACGCGTCCGACTTGCCAGCGTCATCCCTGTGCTTTAGCCGCAGGAGATGACGCAGGCTTCCCATATCGTCGCCGAACTCGACCGGCTCTACACCGCATCGGTCACGCGCCTCCAACAGGCGCTGACCGCATACCTCACCTCCGGTACCACGCCCGACCCGGCCGCGCGCAGCGACGGGTCGTTCGCCTATCCCGAGATCCGGCTGACTTATCGCGGCGATGCCGAGCGCCCCGCGCCACTCAGATCGTTCGGGCGGCTGAGCGAGCCCGGCGATTACCGCATCAGCGTGACCAAGCCGGCGATGTTCGCCGATTATCTGACCGATCAGTTGACGCTGCTGATCGAGGACTACGACGTCACCGTCGAGGCGGTGCCTGGGCGGCAGGAAATCCCCTTCCCCTACGTCCTCGACCCCGGCCACGCGATGCGCCTCGACGAAGTGTCCGCGCTCGAACTGGCGCGCTGGTTCCCGGCGACCGAGCTCGCTCATATCGGCGACGAGATCGCCGACGGCTTGCCGACCCCCAACGAAGCGCGACCGCTGGCGCTGTTCGACGGGCTACGCACCGATTTTAGCCTAGCCCGGCTACGGCACTACACCGGCACCCCGCCGGAGCATGTCCAACGCTACGTTCTGTTCACCAACTATCACCGTTATGTCGACGAATTCGTACGGTGGGCGTTCGATCAGCTCGGCGACGGCAGCCGGTTTACGGCGCTGTCTGGCGCCGGTGGCATATTGCTCCGCGCGGGCGACGACATCGAAGCCGCAATGGCCGATACCAGCGCCTGGCGGCGGCACCAGATGCCAGCCTATCACTTGATGGCCGACGACCATACCGGCATCACGTTGGTCAATATCGGCGTGGGGCCGTCCAACGCCAAGACGATCTGCGACCACCTCGCGGTGCTGCGGCCCGAAGCGTGGCTGATGATCGGACATTGCGGCGGGCTGCGTCCCAGCCAGCGGATCGGCGACTATGTCCTCGCCCACGCCTATCTGCGCGACGACCACGTCCTCGATGACGTTCTGCCGCCCGAAATCCCGGTTCCGGCGATCGCCGAAGTGCAGGTCGCGATGGCGCGCGCGGCCGAAATCATCAGCGGCCAGTCGGGCGAGGAACTCAAGCGGCGCCTGCGTACCGGCACGATCGTCACCACCGACGACCGCAACTGGGAGCTGCGCTACACACAGTCGGCGCTGCGTTTCTCGCTCAGCCGCGCGGTCGGGATCGACATGGAATCGGCGACGATCGCGGCGCAGGGCTACCGCTTCCGCGTCCCCTACGGCACGTTGCTTTGCGTGTCGGACAAGCCGCTTCACGGTGAGCTGAAGCTGCCCGGCCAGGCCAACCGCTTCTACGAACGCGCGATCGCCGAGCATATGCGGATCGGTATCCAGACGTGCGAGGAATTGCGGCTGGAGGGCGCCAAATTGCACAGCCGCAAGCTGCGCGCGTTCAACGAGCCACCGTTCCGATAGGTCGATCAAGGGCTATCACGGCAACGGAACGATCTGTTATGCGTTGGCAATCGCGATGCAAAACAGGGAATTACTGATGGCCACCACTCCCAAGAAGACCGGCACGACCAAACCTAAGACTGCGGCCGCGAAACCGAAGGCAAAGGCCGACGTTGTAGCAAAGCCTGCGGCAGCGGCGACGGCTCCCGCCAGGCCCAAGACAGCACCGAAGCCTGCTGCGACCAAGTCAGCCACGGGCTCCAAGCCGGCTGCCAAGGCGCCCGCAAAGCCGAAAGCCGCCACGAAGCCGGTCGCAAAGACCGCCGGCGCGGCCGCGGCGACGACGCCCAAGCCCAAGGCCGCGGCCAAGCCCAAAGCGACGGCCAAGCCCGCTGCGGCCAAATCTGCGGCACCGAAAGCGGCAACCAAGCCGAAGCCGGCCACAAAATCGAAAACGGCGGCCAAGCCCAAATCCGCTGCCAAACCAAAGGCAGCAGCCACGAAGGCGGCCGCCAAGGTAAAGGCAGCGGCTCAGCCGAAGTCTGTCACTAAGGCGAAAGACGATGTCCCCGCCATTTCGGTAGCGTCCGTTCCCCCGCCGACGCCTGCCCCCGTACCGGATCCCATTCCCGCACCGATCCCCGCGCCGGCCGCACCGCAATCTGCGCCCGCGCCGCGCAAGCGCGGATTCTTCGAGGCTCTCGCTTCATTTTTCTCCGGCGAGAAGGGGTAAACCAACGCCGGAGCTAAGCCCCCGGGCGCCGCTATCGCATCATTTCTTGCCGTCGAGGCGGAACGTCACGGTGACCGCGACGTCAATCGGCACGGTGTCGCCGCGCGACGGCTCGAACATGTTCTTGGGGCCGCGCGACGCCATCGACATGCCGAACGAGAACAGGGTGCCCAGATCGCCGCGCTCGCTGACGCCGACGACCGTTGCGGTCGAATACCCGAGCGAATCGGCGTAGTTTTGCGCGTCGAGCTTGGCCTTGGTGATCGCGTCGCGTTTGGCAGCGCGCATCGCGGTGGAATTGTCGCTAATCGAGCTGGTCGGCGGCTGGTCGGCGCTGGCGCCTTCGGTCTTGGCGACGATGGTCTGTGCAGCCGTGATCGCGGCACGCGTCGCGCCCTGCACGGAGAAGCTTTCGGACGCTTCCGGTCTTGCCGGGGGAGACTTGTCGTCGGAGGTCGTTATGGTGTCGAACATCGCCGTCGCGACTTTTATTTTGCTCGGCTCCTCGGACACCAGCGTGACGCCGGCAGCGCTGAGTTGCTGCACTAGCGCGGCCTTCTTCTTCGCCAACGCTGCCTTGGCCTTGTCGTCGCTATCGCCGGTCGCGGTCAGTTCGATCGCGAGGACGAACTTGGTCGCCGGCGTATCGACGTGCCCGACCGCGACGACTTCGACCGTCACCGGCTCGTTCGCCGGGCTCGCCAGCGCGAGCGCCAGCCACAACGCCATTACCATCCGCTCGGTTTCCCCTTATTCTGTTGATCGAGCCATTTTTTCAGCGGCGCGAAATAGTCGACCAGCGCTTGCCCCGAAATCTCGCGGCTGCCGGTGAACGACTGGAGCGCGTCAGGCCACGGCTTCGACTGGCCCATTTCGAGCATCTTCTGAAGATTCGCGCCTACATCCTTGTTTCCATAGAACGAACAGCGGTGCAGCGGGCCCTTCCATCCAGCCTGCTTGCATGCCGCCTGATAGAATTGGAACTGAAGCAGCCGCGCGAGAAAATAGCGCGCGTAGGGCGTGTTAGCGGGGATGTGATACTTCGCCCCGGCGTCGAACCGCGTGTTGTCGCGCGCGACCGGCGGCTTGATCCCCTGATATTGCAGACGGAGCGAGTCCCAGGCGCCCTGATAATTGTCGGGCTTGATGCTGCCGTCGAACACGCCCCAGCGCCATTTGTCGACTAGCAACCCGAACGGCAGGAACGCGACCTTGTCCATCGCCTGGCGCAGCAGCAGCCCGGTATCCTTGTCCGCGCTCGGCACCTTCGACTGGTCGAGCAGCCCGATCTGGACGAGATAATTCGGCGTGATCGACAGCGCGACGAAATCGCCGATCGCTTCGTGGAAGCCGTCGTTCGCACCGTTCTCATAGAGATACGGCTGGTTCATATAGGCGCGCTGGTAGTAATTATGCCCCAGCTCGTGATGGATGGTCACGAAGTCGTCGGCATTGACCTTCGTGCACATCTTGATCCGGACATCTTCCTTGTTGTCGAGGTCCCAGGCGGAGGCATGGCACACGACTTCGCGGTCGGCGGGCTTGGTGATCTGCGAGCGAGTCCAGAACGTCGCAGGCAGGGGCGCGAAGCCGAGCGACGAGTAGAAACCCTCCCCCGCCTTCACCATCTTGATCGGATCGTAGCCCTTGTCGCGGAGCAACGCGCCGGTGTCGTAACCGATATCGCCCGCCCCCTTGGGCGCAACGACGTCGTAAATGTTGCCCCATTCCTGCGCCCACATGTTGCCGAGCAAATCGGCGCGGATCGGGCCGGTCTTGGGCTGGACCGCGTCACCGTATTTTTCGTTGAGTTTCCAGCGCACATAAGTGTGGAGCGACTTGTAGAGCGGCTCGACCTGCTTCCACAGCCGATCGGTCATCGCGGCGAACTGTTCGGGCGTCATGTCGTAGCCCGAGCGCCACATCGCGCCGACGTCCTTGTAGCCGAGCTCGGTCGCGCCTTCGTTGGCGATCCCGACCATCTGCGCGTAACTGGCCTTCGACGGCGCGCCGACATTGTCGTTCCAACTCGTCCACATCTCCTGCAGCTTCGCCGGATCGCGCGTCGTGCCCATCGCGGCTTCGATGTCGGAGCCGTTGATCGGCTTGCCGTCGAGCGTGCCCTTACCCTTGCCGTAATCAGACTGAAGCTTGGTCGCGATCTGCGACAGCGTGTCGGCCGCGCCGGGCTTCGACGGCGCCGGCAAGGTGACGCCGTTGCGCAGGATGTCGAGCTTGCGCCTGGTGTCGGGCGAAAGACCCGCGACGTTCTGATACTTGGCCGCCTCGCTCGCGTATTTGACTCCAAGCAGGGTCAGCTTGGCGCCGACCCGTGCGGCCATCGCGTCGGTGTCGTCGGTGATGTAGGTGGCATTGACCCAAGCGACCTGATTGCCTTCGATCGACGCCTCGGCCAGCGTCTTTTCGGCCTCGGCGACGAACTTGTCGGCATCGGCGGCGGTCGCCGCGGCGGCGGCGGGTTGGCCCGCCAGCGCGATCGCACCCGACAGGACCAAGGCAATCGCGAGGCTTGATGCCACAGCGGTTCGGATCATTTCGACGACTCCTGAAAACCTGCCGCGACACTGCTGCGCCGTCGGTTGCCGGTCAAGCGGCGAGGAAGTCGGCGATCGCCTGGCCAAGCTCGGGCTTGATCACCGCGCTCATGTGGTTGCCCGGCACCTCGACGTAGCGCGCATCGGGCAGCGCGTCGGCGAGCGCCGCGGCGCTGCCGTTATCGTGATCGTCGATGCCGTTGATACAGACGGTCGGCCAGTCGAACCGCTCGATCTCCGCCATCGTCGTACTGACGAACGTGTCGATGATCCCGAGCAGCGCGACCGGATCGCCCTTGGTCGTTTTGAGGAACGCCTCGGCGAACCATTCGGGGCTGCCTTGCTTGTGCCGTCCCAGGTTGGTCAGGATGTTGCGGAAATGCCCGGCGCGGCGGTCGGTCGAGGTAAGCCCCTCCAGCCCCATGCCCGAAAAAACTACGCGCAGCGGCGTGGCGCCCGTCGCCAGCATCCGGCACGTCGTCCGCCCGCCGAGCGAATAGCCGCCCAGATCGTAATCGGTCAGGCCAAGATGCGCGATCAGCGCGTGCCCGTCCCGGGCGAGCGCGTCGGGCGGGTAAGCGGCCGAATCGTGCGGTTTCGCGCTCGATCCGTGCGCGCGCAGATCGGGCATGATGACTCGAAAACCCTTTGCCGCGATCGCCGCGGCGTGGCCGTAGCGGATCCAGTTGGTCTCGGCGTCGGAGAAGAAGCCGTGCAGCAGCAGCACCGCCCTGCCCTCGCCGATCTCGCGCCACGCCAGCCGTTCGCCGTCGAAGCTTTCGAAGAATTGCGGTTCAATCGGGGAGCTTGCCAACGGCCTTGATCCATCGTTCGACGAGACGTTCGTTCTCCTCCGTCCGCTTCGCCGGAAGCGCGGTTGTGTCAAGCCAATCCTCGTGCCAGCTCTCGCTTGCGAAGTGGCTGACCGGCTTGAAGCGATAGGGATCGTCGAAGCTGCCGACGGTCAGGTCCATGTGCGTGCCGTCGTCGAATTCGAACGTCAGCGGGGTGCCGCACGCCGCGCAAAAGCCGCGCTGCGCGATCGGCGAGGATCGATAGCGGTCGGGCTCGCGCTCCCACGTCACGTCGGCCTTGGGCACTCCCTTGAAGGCGATCGAGACCCCGCCGGTCGCGCGCTGGCACATCCGACAATGGCACAGATAAGCGTCGTCGCTGTCGATCTTCACGGCATAGCGGACCGCGCCGCATTGGCACCCGCCCGTTATCGCGTCGCCCATATCCCTGCTCCTTGCTGCATTGCGACAAAAGTTTCGTTTTAGGACTAGATTAAATAAGCACGCTTATTATATGTGCCATCATGAGCGACTCACTCGGATTCCTGATTAGCGACGTTTCGCGCCTGATGCGCCGCCGTTTCGACGAGCGCGCGCGCTTGGTCGGTGCGACGCGCGCGCAATGGCGCACGCTCACCACCCTCAGCCGCAACGAGGGGCTCAACCAGGGTGCGCTTGCCGATCTGCTCGAAGTCGAACCGATCACGTTGTGCCGGATGATCGACCGGCTCGAGGAATCGGGACTGGTCGAGCGCCGCCGCGACCCCGCCGACCGCCGCGCCTGGCAATTGTTCCTGACCGACAAGTCGACGCCGATCCTCGCCGATCTTCGCGCGATGGCCGACGAGCTGTTCGATCAAATGCTGCTCGGCGTGGATGGGCCATCGCGCGACGCGCTGGTCGGCGCGCTCGACATCATTCGCGCGAACCTGCTTTCGCTTCCCGCCCCCCGCACCACCGAGGCCGCCAATGGCTGACGCCGATCCCAAGATTAAGCCGCAGGCCGACAAGGTCGCCGCGGCCAACGTCATCGAAAGCGTCGAGGCGCCCGCGCCCAAGCCGCGCCGCTGGGGCCGCGTCGGGTTGATGGCGGTCGTTCCGCTGCTGATCGCGGCGGTCGCGGGGTATTTCTACCTGACCGGCGGCCGCTACGTCTCAACCGACAACGCCTATGTCCAGCAGGACACGATCTCCATCAGCCCCGACGTTTCGGGCCGCATCGTCCAGGTCAACGTCAAGGAGAACCAGCGGGTCAAGGCGGGCGACGTGCTGTTCGTGATCGATCAGGAGCCTTATAAATTGGCGTTGGCACAGGCTGATGCTGCGCTCGCGACGGCGCGCGTCCAGGTCGCGACGCTGTCTACCGACACTGGCAGCGCCGCCGCCGACGTGGAAAGCGCCAATGCCGACATCTCGCTGGCGGTCGGCACCTACAACCGCCAGGCGGCGCTGATGAAGCAGGGCTTCACCACCCGCGCCGCGTTCGATGCGGCTGCGCACGAGGTAGCCGCCGCGAAGGCGCGGCTCGCCACCGCCCGCGCATCCGCCGCCAAGGCCCAGAGCCAGCTCGGCAGCGGCGTCGTCGGATCGGGCGTTCCCGCCGCCGTGCAGATGGCGATGGCCGAGCGTGAGAAGGCGCTGCTCAACCTCGACCGCACCGTCGTCCGCGCCCCCCGCGACGGAATCATAAGCCAGACCAGCCGCCTCCAGATCGGCAACATCACGCCGTCGGGCGTTCCCGCGCTCAGCCTGGTGGCGCAGTCGCCCTGGGTCACCGCCAATTTCAAGGAAACCGATCTCGCCAACATGCGCGTCGGCCAGCCCGCGGAGCTGACGTTCGATGCCTATCCCGGGGTCAAGGTCTGTGGCCGGGTGCTGAGCATCGGTGCCGAGACCGGTTCCGCTTCCTCGATACTGCCGGCGCAGAATGCGACCGGCAACTGGGTCAAGGTGACGCAGCGCGTGCCGGTTCGCATCGCCATTACCTGCAAAACCGACCGCGCACTGATTGCGGGCCTGTCGAGCGACGTCTCGATCGATACCAAACCCAATGGCTAGTGCCGCCGCCCCCGCGCGGGGCGGACCGGCTCCCGCCGCGCCCGCGCCCGGCAAGCCCATGCTGGCGACGTCCAATCGCGGGCTGCTGATGGTCGGCGTGATGGGCGCGATGATCATGCAGATCCTCGACACGACGATCGCCAACGTCGCGCTGCCGCACATGACGACTCAGCTGGGCGCTACGAACGATACGATCACCTGGGTGCTGACGAGCTATATCATCGCCACCGCCATCGCGCTGCCGGCCACGGGCTGGCTCAGCGACCGGCTGGGGTCGCGCAACCTGTTCCTGGTCGCGGTCGGCGGTTTCATCGTCGCGTCGATGCTGTGCGGCACCGCCGTGTCGCTGGACGAGATGGTCGCCTTCCGGATCATGCAGGGCGTATTCGCCGCCTTTATCGGCCCGCTGTCGCAAACCGCGATGATCGATATCAGCCCGCCCGAGGGCCAGGCCAAGGCGATGTCGATCTGGGGCATGGGCGTGATGGTCGGGCCGATCCTGGGCCCCGTGATCGGTGGCTATCTGACCGACAATTTCAACTGGCGCTGGTGTTTCTACGTCAATTTGCCGGTCGGCCTGCTGACATTTGCGATCCTGTGGTTCCTGCTGCCGTCGCGCCCCAAGGCGCTGCGCAGCTTCGACTTCACGGGCTTCGTCTTTCTCGGTCTCGGCGTCGCCAGTTTTCAGCTGATGCTCGACCGGGGGCAGAACCAGGATTGGTTCGGAAGCTGGGAAATCATCATCGAGGGGCTGGTCGCCATCGCCGCTTTGTGGATCGCCCTAGTTCATCTGGCAACCGCGCAGAAACCCTTGTTCGATCGGCATCTGTTCAAGAACCGCAATCTCGTGGTGGGCATGTTCTTCATGATCGTCATCGGGATTTCGACGATGGCGCCGATGGCGCTGCTGCCGTCGATGCTCCAGCAATTGTTCGGCTATTCGGTGGTTCAAACCGGCCTGATGATGGCGCCGCGCGGTGTCGGCGTTCTGGTCACGATGGCGATCGGGCCGATGCTGATGAAGCGGGTCGATACGCGTTTCGTCATCGCGGTCGGGCTGCTGGTGTTCGCCTATTCGTTGCGGATGATGTCGGGCTGGTCGCTGGAGATCGACAGCTGGTTCGTGATCAGCTCGGGCTTCATCCAGGGGCTGGGCATGGGGTTGGTGTTCATGCCGCTCAACGCGCTCGCCTTCGCCACGCTCGACCAGCGCTATCGCACCGATGGGTCGAGTCTTCTCAACCTGATGCGGTCGATCGGCCAGTCCGCGGGCATTTCGATGGTCACGGTGTTCCTCGCCCGCAATATCCAGCAGAGCCATTCCGACCTCGCGCAGCACGTGACCGAAAAGACCCTGCCGGGCATCAACCTCGGACAACTCGACCAGTTCGGCATGGGATCGGATGCGATCTTCGGCATGATCGACGGGATGATCAACAAACAGGCCGCGATGGTCGCCTATATCGACGATTTCTACCTGATGGCGTGGATCACGTTGCTCGTTATGCCGCTGTTGCTGTTGATCCAGAGGCCTAGGGGCAAGGTGGAGATCGTTCACGCCGAGTAGCGGGCGCGGCGTGCGAGTAAATCGCACGCCGTCGGTCCTCGCTTGCAGCGAGGCCGGCCGCGCTTACGCGTCGCTGCGCGAAACGGGGATTAGCGTTCGCTAATCCCCGCGCGTAAGCGCCAGACGGTCTGTAAGCCGGGTTCTGTCCACGCCTTTCGGCGATGGGCGACCATTCCTCTAGGACGAAGCTTGCGCGCCGCCTCCAGCAACCAACCCGGGCGACGAGCTGAAACGAAGCCCATATGCCGCCCCTATTCGGTCTTGCTCCCGGTGGGGTTTGCCATGCCGCGACTGTCACCAGCCACGCGGTGCGCTCTTACCGCACCCTTTCACCCTTACTTGCCGAAGCGAGCGGTCTGCTCTCTGTGGCACTTTCCCTGGGGTCGCCCCCGGCGGGCGTTACCCGCCACCGTCGTTTCGCGGAGCCCGGACTTTCCTCGCGTGCTCACGCACCCGCGGCCGCCCGACCCTCTGGCGGCTAGCGCCTTACTCGTCGCCTTGCGGTTTGGGAAGCAGTAGCGCGAGGAGCAGGCTGCGGCATTCGCCGTCGATCTCTCCGTCGATCAGTTCGGGGCGAAAGCGGCGCTGGAACGCGACTACCGCGGCGAGCTTGTCGGTGACTTCATACCCGAACCGCTCGAGCGCGAGCAGGAAGCCCGCGTCGGTCCAGAGCGGGTCCATCAAATTCTTGGTCGGGCGCGGCATCGCGAGGCGGAGCTTCGCCAGCTTCCACCACGGGAACAGCTCGCCCGGATCCTGCTTGCGCGTCGGCGCGATGTCCGAATGCCCGACAATGTTGCCGCGGGTAATGCCGTAGCGCTGCTTGATCTCCTCCATCAGCGGGATCAACGCGTCGATCTGGGCATCGGCGAAGTCGCGATAGCCGAATTCATGCCCCGGATTGACCAGTTCGATCCCGACCGACGCCGAATTGACGTCGGTGATCCCGCGCCAGTGTGCGGCGCCAGCGTGCCACGCGCGCTTGTCCTCGGGCACCAGCGCATGGATCGTGCCGTCCTCATCGATCAAATAGTGTGCCGACACCTCCGCCGCGGGATCGGTCAGCCGCGCAAGCGCCGCACCTGCGCTTTCCATACCGGTATAATGCAGCACGATCATCGTGACCGGCAGCTGCCGCTCGTTGAAATTGGGCGACGGGGTCTCGACGATGCTCACCGCCCCAGAATTGCGACCTTGCGGCGAGAAAGTAAACCTACGCCGCCGCCGCCGATGCGATGACCGACTCGTAAAGCCCGCGATAGCGCTGGCTCGGGCGGAACGCGTCGGTCTGGCCGATCACGGTCTCGCCCGCCCCCAGCACCAGCACGCCGTCGGGGCGCAGGACTTGCGCCAGCCGCGCGAGCACCTTGCGGCGCAGGTCGAGCGAGAAATAGAGCAAAACGTTGCGGCACATGATCACGTCGAACCTTCCGATCGGCAAAGGGTCGGCGACCAGGTTCATGCGGCGGAAGGACACCATCCGAGTCAGCCCAGGGTGCGCGACCCATTCACCATCGACCGTGTCGAACCATTGCATCATCCGCCGGATCGGCAGCCCGCGCTGGATTTCGAACTGGGTGTAGCGCCCCGCCTTGGCGCGGGTCAGCGCGGCCTCCGACACGTCGGTGGCGACGATCTCCGGCATTTGATCGTCGAGCTTCTCGGCGAACATCATGGCGAGGCTGAGAGGCTCCTGTCCGGTCGAACAACCCGCCGACCAGATCCGCGCGCGCCGCGTATTCGGCACCTTCGCGACGGCCTCCGCCACCGCGTCGAACACCGCAGCATCGCGGAAGAACGAGCTTTCCTGGTTGAGCAACTCGTCGACGACGCGATCGGCGAGCGGGCCGTCGCGATCGGCGCGAATCGCCGCCGCCAGGGCTTCGAGGCAGTCATGCCCGGTGTCGCGCATCGAGGGCTTCAGCGCGGTTTCGATCCGCCAGCGGCGACTGGCGTCGATCTGCTGACCGGTCCGTGCCTCGAGCAACGCGGCGAATTCGCCGGTCGGCCCCGACCGTGCGCTCAGCATGACGGCCGCCGGCGCCGCGCGATCAACTGGCCGATCTCGTCGGGGGGCAGGATGGCATCGGCAATGCCGCCCGCTGCAACCGCGCCCGGCATCCCCCAGATCACCGACGAGGCGCGGTCCTGCACCACGACGCAGCCGCCCGCCGCGGCAAGGCTCGCCGCGCCGATCGCCCCATCGCGGCCCATCCCGCTCAGCACGACGCCAAGCGCGCGGTCGCCATAGGTCGCCGCGACCGATTCGAACATCGGATCGACCGAGGGCAGACAGCCGCTCGGCGCCGGCGTCGTCGATAGCCGCACCGCGGCGGTCTCGCCGATCGACACGCACCGCAGATGCGCGCGGCCGGGTGCGATGAGGATGCGGCCGGGGCGGATGCGGGCATGGTCTTCGGCCAACTCGCACGGCCTGCTGGCGAGCACAGCCACCTGCGCCGCGAAATAGGGCATGAACGAATCGGGCAAATGCTGGGTGATCAGAATCGGCAACCGGAACTCGGCCGGCAGCGAGCGCAGCAACAGGCTTAGCGCGTGGATCCCCCCGGTCGATGCGCCGATCGCGACCATGTCGAAATCGTCGCCCGGCGCCACCATTGCGGCAGGGGTGCGCGGCATGACGATCTCGTCGTTGTCGATGAGGCGCGCGATCTTTTCGTTGAGCAGGTCGGCGAAGCGACCGGCAAACGCCCCGACATCGGGCTTGACCAACGTGTCGGCGGCACCGAGCGCGAGCGCCTGCACCGTGCTCGCCGCGCCGTCGCCGCACGCCGACGACACGATCAGCACGCGCGCGCCCTGTCCCGCCGCGATCAGATCGGGCAGCGCGGTGAGCCCGTCGATGCCCGGCATCTCGATATCGAGCACGATCACATCGACGCGGTGCCTGGCGAGAAAATCCTGCGCCGCATGCGCGTTCGGCACCGCGCCCGCGACGATGAACACGCCCGCGCCGTCGATCGCGCGCGCCATCACCGCCCGCGCGACGACCGAATCATCGACGATCAGGACCGACGGGGGTGCGTCGAATTCTTGTGCATCAGGAACAGGCATGGCCATCTCGGCAATGCCGGATTCAGGCCATACCGACGATCTGGAGCTTACTTTCGAGCGTCTCGCGGTCGAACGGCTTCATGACGTATTCGTCGGCCCCCGCTTCGATTGCGGCACGGATATAGGCCATCCCGTTCTCGGTCGTGCAGAACACCACCTTGGGGCGGCTGGCGAGCGCGGTGTCGCGCAGCGCGCGCAGGAAATCCATTCCGCTCATTACCGGCATGTTCCAGTCGAGCAGGATCACATCGGGCACCGAAGACAGGCAGCTGTCGAGCGCTTCGCGGCCGTCTGCGGCCTCGCTCACCTCGAAATTGAGCGTTTCGAGGATATGGCGGGCGACCTTGCGGATCACTTTCGAATCATCGACAACCAGACACGTCTTCATGACCGTAAAAACCCCGTAACTTGGCCCTGCTCAGCAACTTAGCCGCAAGTGATGATCAGCGAGTTAATTGACCGCCACGGCATCGCCCGGGCCGTGGATCAGCGCGGTCAGGTCGATCGCCAGAATCGGCTCACCGTCGCGCTCGATCTCGCCGCAGCCGGCGCGGCGCCACCCGGCGTCGAGCACGATGCCCGACGGCAGCGGCGATGATTCAAAGGGTGCTACGTCCTCCAGCGAATCGACCAGCACGGCGTAATGATGCCCGTCGATCACGGTGATGACCGCACGCGACCCGGCGATGCCCATCGGCGGCAGCCCGAGCGCGGCGTGCGTGTCGATCACCGTCACCACACGGCTGCGCAGCGCGGCGAGGCCGCGAATGTGCTTCGCGACGCGCGGCGTCGGCGTGACGTAACCGATATCGACCACCGATTCGACTTGCGCCGAATCGATCGCGACACCGCGGCCGGCGATGTGCGCGATCAGGAACAGTTGCTCGGTCATGCCGCCTCCACCCGCTTGGCGACTGCAGCAAGAAGCCCGGCGCGGTCATAGCGATAGACGCGATCTACCGCACCGATATCGCGACGATCATTGCTCAGGTGCACGACGCGATCGTCGCGGCGAGCGCTGTCGTCGGTGGTCAGAATCACCACGGGCTGCTCGCCCGCATCCGCCTCGGTCGCGACGCGATAGCCGGCGGCTTCGAGCACGGGTTTCAGGAACGTCGCGATCCAGCCATCGGCTTGCCCGTCGATCAGGCACAATGGCGCGCCAGGCTGGACGGCGTCGCCGCTGTCGGGGCCGAGCAGCCATTGCGGATCGATCAATTCGATCTGTTCGTCGTCGATCGTGACGACGCCCAAGATCGGGCCTGCTTGCACCGAGGGCACGATGTCGGCGGGAATCGCGACGATGTCGACCGGCTCGGCGATCGCGTAGGCAACCTCCGCATCGCCGTCCTTGATCCGCAACACCGCGAGGTTCGGCCGCCCGGCGATGTCGCCCAGCGACGCCAGCGGAATGATCCGCCCGTCGACCAGCAACCGCATCCGCCCGCCGCTGAATCGCGCGGTGTCGGCCGGCACCGTCTCGACGCGGTCGATGATCGCCAGCGGCACCGCACGGCGGCGGCCATCGAGGTCCTCGAACAGCAAGGCATCGACCGTCGGCGCGATCGAGTCTTCGGACTCGTCGTCCTCGATCACCGCGTCGCGTGTGAAATTGATCCCCGCCTCCGCCGCGATCCCGGCGCAATCGAGCAACAGCATCGGCGATCCGCTGTCGGGGAGCGTTTGGCCGGCATAGATGCCGGCGGCCATCACCGCGGGCGAGGCGGGCTTGATGACCAGTTCCTCATGATCGAGCACCGAATCGACCGCGACGGCAAAGCTGCCGCCCGATGCGCTGATGATCGCGAGCATATCGGCCGCGCCAGGTTTGGCCGGAGCCAGTCCCAACAATGCGCCCAGATCGACCAGCGGCATGCGCCGGTCGCGGACGGTCGCAGCGGCAGTATCGCCGAGCAAGTCGATGCGGATCGAACCGCCACCGACATGGACGATCTCCTCGATTGCCTGGCGCGTGACGGCGAAACGCTGGCCAGCGATGCCGATCACGATCGCCGGAATGATCGACAGCGTCAGCGGCACGTGAATCAGGATGCGCAACCCCCGGCCAAGCGAATTGACCAACTCGATCCGCCCGCCGATCTGCTCGATATTGGCGCGCACCACGTCCATCCCGACGCCGCGGCCTGAGATCGCGGTGACCTCCTCCTTGGTCGACAGCCCCGGCTCGAAGATCAGGTCGAGCTTGGCGCGTTCAGACAGCGCCGACAGATCACGCCCGCGCGTCTCGCCCGATGCGGTCAGTTTGCGTACCAGTCGGTCGGTGTCGATGCCGCGCCCGTCGTCGGCGATTTCGATGATGATCTGGTTGCCGGATTGCCGTGCGGAGACGACCAGCCGGCCGACCTCGCGCTTGCCCGCGGCGCGGCGTTCTTCATTGGTTTCGATGCCGTGGTCGATCGAGTTGCGGATAATATGGACCAACGGGTCGCGCATCATCTCGATCATCTCGCGGTCGAGCTCGACGTCGGCGCCCTCGATGACGAGCTGGACCGACTTGCCGACCTCGGCGGCGGTGTCGCGCACCATGCGGGGCAGCGCGGAGAACAGGGCGTCGACCTTCTGCATGCGCGTCCGCGTCACGGTGTCGCGCATTTCAGCAACGGTCAGTGAGAGGCGATCGAGCGCCGCCTCGATCGCGGGATCGGCTTGGCTGTCACGCATGCGCCGGGCGAGTTCGTTGCGCGCCAGCACCATGTCGGACATGCCGCTCATCATGCGGTCGAGCAATTCGGTTGAGAGGCGGACGCTGCGGTTGGCGACGCGTAGGTTGGTCGGCGCCTGTTGCGCGACGGGCGCCGCGGCTTCGGCACCGGCATCTAGCGCGGCGATCAGCATTTCCTCGCCGCTGTCAGGTAGCGCCGTCCCCGCATCGATCGCCTCGACGATCTCGCCGATCCGATCGACGATCGCGAGCACCGCGGTGACGAGTTGGGCATCGGGCGCGCGTTCGCCCGACCGCACCGCCGCCAGCACGTCCTCGGCAGCATGGCTCAACCGCGCGAGGCGCGGCAGATCGAGGAAGCCGCAACTTCCCTTGACCGTATGGACGAAACGGAAAATGGCATCGAGCCGCGCGCGATCCTCGGGCGCGGATTCCCACGCGACGATCTCGCCCGAGAGCGCTTCGAGCGTCTCGCGCGTTTCGGCAATGAATTCCTGGAGCAGGTCGTCCATGGGTCCCCGGGCTTGGCGCTTGGGCAGACCTTGGCCGACGACTGGTAAAGGAGACGTTTACCCGGCGTGAATTGTCACGCCGAACAGCAGGATAGGAGAGTCCGGCTCCGAAATCTGGACAGTGCCGTTGCCAGCGGAGACCAGCGAGTGGACTAGATACGCCGCCGCGCCGCGCGGGGTCACGCCTTCTTCGCCCAGGTCGCCTAGCAAGGTCGAGCGCAATTCCTGGTCGAGCATTAGCCGCGGCCCTTCGGCGCGGACCACGATCTCGACCTTTCCGCCCTGTTCCTCCGCCCCGATGTCGAGCTGGCCACCGCGGACCAGCGCATCGCCCGCGATCAGCGCGAGGTTGAGCAGTACCTTGACCGCGGGCTTGGGCAGCGCGCCCTCCTCGATCATCCAGCCGATCGTGACCTTGCCGGTCTCGCCGAACAAGCCCTCGATCGCGGCGCGCGCCTCGCGCGTGTCGACCGTCTCGCCGAACCCACCCGCCGCGCCGAACGCTAGGCGAAAGAATTTGAGCTTGTTCGCCGACGCCCGCGCGCTTTCGTTGAGCAGATCGAGGCAGCGCTGGCGCATTTCCGGGTCGTGCTCGTCGGCAAGCAGTTCGAGCCCGTTATTGAGCGCGCCGACCGGGGACAGCAGATCGTGGCACAGGCGTGAGCAGAGCAGGCTGGCGAATTCGACCGGTGTGATGGTCATGGCGGATGGTTCTTTCGGTTTTAGTTACGCGCGTTCTGACGACGCCAATGCAAAGGCGCAAGCCGCTCACCTCACTATTTGCCTCCCCGGCGAAGGCCGGGTCCAGTTGCGAGCGGCCCGATACTGGACCCCGGCTTTCGCCGGGGAGGCATTATAATTTAATCGGCTCCAGCCGACCGGGGCTATTCGATCGCCATGCTGAAACATCATCCCCACCGACAATAATCCAAATCGCGCTATCGCCCATCGCATTCGCCGTGTCGCGTGACGACGGTCCAGCGTTGCCGGTGGGATGCGAATGATAGTGCCCGATCACCGCCGGCCCACCACCTCGCGCCGTTCTATGCGCGGCGATCAGCGCTTGGGGGTCGATCTCGAACTGCGTCGCCGGCTCCGTAGCGACGTTCCTGCACGCCACCACCTGCTCAACACGCAACCCCTCGCCCAGCAGCAACCCGCACACCTCCACGTCCGGACTAGCCGCCGCCTCGCCCCGGATCGCGTCGAGCACCTCTCTTGAAATGTCCAACCTCATTCCCATTTCCCTACACGAAAATGGGTTCGGGGGTTTCCATCATCGAAGCGCACGTCTCCGCAGCCGCGAACGGCTGGCGGCTCGACCGGGCGTTGGCCGACGCGGTGCCGACCTTGTCGCGCGAGCGGTTGAAGGCCCTGATCTCGTCGGGCGCGGTGAGCGATCGTTCGGGCGCATTGCTGCGCGATCCGGCGAAAAAAGCGGTCGCGGGCGACGTGCTGACGGTCGCGGTCCCCGATCCCACGCCCGCGCATAACGAAGCCCAGGACATTCCGCTCGTCGTCGCATTCGAGGACGAGCATCTGATCGTGATCGACAAGCCCGCGGGGCTCGTCGTCCATCCAGCGGCGGGCAACCTCGACGGGACATTGGTCAACGCGCTGCTCCATCATTGCGGCGGCAGCCTGTCGGGGATCGGCGGGGTAGCGCGGCCGGGGATCGTCCATCGCATCGACAAGGGTACGTCTGGGCTGATGGTCGCCGCCAAGACCGACCGCGCTCATGTCGGCTTGGCCAAGCAATTCGCCGACCATTCGATCGACCGCCGCTACAAAGCGATCGTTTCCGGGCGCCCCGTGGCAACCTCCGGCACTGTCGATGCCCCCCTCGCGCGCAGTCCGCAAAACCGCAAGAAGGTCGCGATCGTGCGCACCGGCAAGCGTGCGGTTACGCATTGGCGGCAACTTCGTCCCCTTCGCGACGCCACGCTCGTCGAATGCAAGCTCGAAACCGGCCGCACGCACCAGATCCGCGTCCATATGGCGTCGATCGGTCACCCCTTGCTTGGCGACCCGGTTTATGGTAGAACAAAACAGGTTCATAGGAAGGATTTGGAAACCCTGAATTTCCGCCGCCAGGCATTGCATGCGGCGGTTCTCGGGTTCATCCACCCCATCACAAGAGAAGCTTTGTCGTTCGAAAGCGAAATGCCTGCCGATATGCAGGAACT
>JBDSWC010000062.1:0-57647 GCA_039926845.1 Sphingomonas sp.
GTCAGCGTGATCAGCGTTTCCTGCATGTCGGTATCGTTATCCATTGTCTTCCCTTGGACCCTTTTATTGATTTAGGTATGTCCCCCGACGCGGGGCTTTGATCCCACTTTTCGTGACGTGCAAGCACCAATTATCGACAATGCGATGATCTCATCCTGTTGAGCGCCGAAGGGTCAGGGCCGAATAACTTTGGCCATTGGGACCCCGATAGTAATCGCGCCGTTCACCGACCTTGGTAAACCCCGAATTTCTATACAATTTAATCGCATCGTTACCGTCGCGCACCTCGAGATGGAGCGATAGGATGCCGCGCAACGCGCAATCGCTGACCACCGAACGTAATAATGTCGCGCCCACACCTTTACGCCTCAATTCGGGTATCACGGCAAGCAACAACAGTTCGGCCTCGTCGAGGACGCC
The DNA here is from genome assembly GCA_039926845.1 of Sphingomonas sp. Taxonomy (GTDB): domain Bacteria; phylum Pseudomonadota; class Alphaproteobacteria; order Sphingomonadales; family Sphingomonadaceae; genus Sphingomonas. Next base: position 421 of record JBDSWC010000062.1, read on the forward strand.
GCGCGTCAGCGCGAAGCCGACCGCTTGGCCGCCCTGTTCGGCGATCGTCAGCCAGACGCCGGGGACCGCGAGGATGCCGATCACCTGGTTGCGCGTCCACGCCTCGCCCCAGCGCGGGTCGAAGGCGTCCGCCATCATGCGGTCGATGCGGTCGAGATCGCGGACGTCGCCTTCGCGCAGATCGATCGCGGCGGTGCTCATGCGCCACCTTTTATCGGGGCCATCGGCTTGGCGTCCGGCGCGCGGCCATAAATCGGACGCGGGGGGAGGGTGGTGAAAACGGGCGGGAGCAACATCGCCTGCGCCGCGTCGGGAAGCGTATCGACCGCGCCGGGCGTGTCGAGGAAGCGTACGCCATTGCCGACCGCGACTGCGCCGTGGAGCCGCGCGAGCGCATCGGCCGGCGTCAACGACGCAAGGTCCGCGGTGGCGGCGAACGGATCGGCGGCAAACGGCTGCATGAACACCTCGCCATGCCCGCCCTCCAGAACGACGGCAAGCCGGTCGAGCGCGGAATTAGCGGCCAACGTGGCTACGGCGATCAGCGGTAGCGACGAATAGCCCATCACCGGCACGCCCCAGCCGAGCCCCAGCCCGCGCGCCGCGGCCACCCCGACGCGGATGCCGGTGAAGCTGCCCGGCCCGACATCGACCAGGATCGCGTCGGCGCGCCCTCCCTCCGGCAGTTCGGCGATCATCGGCACCAGCCGCTCGGCGTGCCCGCGTCCGACGACTTCGTGCGTCGCCGCGACCACGCGCCCGCCCTCGATCAACGCGACCGAGCAGGCGGCGGTGGCGGTTTCGATGACGAGGGTACGGGTCATTACTGCGCGCTAGCCCAGATCAGCGGTCACACAATAGTGTTGAACTTCGCGAACTCCGGCCGCGGCAGCCGGCCGAAGATGCTCGACGGGTCGCCATGGCCTAGGGTCGACAGCATGATCGAGCGATAATTGGGCTGGTCGGCGAAGAACGCCGCATCGACCGCCGCATTGTCGAACCCGGTCATCGGCCCGGTGTCGAACCCGACCGACCGCGCCGCCATGATGAAATAGGCCGCCTGCAACGTGGCGTTGAGAAACGCGTGCCGCTCACGCGCGACCGGCTCGGCGAACCACGGGCGCGCGTCGATGTGCGGGAAGAATTCGGGCAAGTGCTCGTGGAAGTCCTTGTCATACGCGATGATCACCGATGCCGGGGCTTCCTTGATCTTCGACGCATTGGTCGCGCTGGCGAACCCGGCAAGCTTGTCCTTCGCCTCCTGGCTGAGCAGCCAGATGAAACGTGCGGGCTGCTGGTTGGCCGAGGTCGGGCCCATCTTCACGAGCTCGTAGATTTCGTGGATGTCGGCTTCGGTAACCGGCTCGTCGGCATAGCCGTTGAACGTCCGCGCGGCGCGGAAGAGCGTGTCGAGTGCGTCGTCGGTGAGCTTGGTGCTCATGACTTTCCCTTTCGGATAACGATGTGAAAACGGGGGAGGGTTGCGGGCCTAGACCGCGCGAACCTCGGTGACTTCGGGCACGTAATATTTGAGCAATTGCTCGATGCCGTTCTTGAGCGTCGCGGTGGACGACGGGCAGCCCGCGCACGCACCTTGCATGCGCAGAAACACCTTGCCCTTGTCGAACCCGCGATAGACGATGTCGCCGCCGTCGTTGGCGACCGCCGGGCGGACGCGGGTGTCGATCAGTTCGCGGATTTGGGCCACGATGTCGGCATCGGCGGGATCGTCGCTCAGCCCCTCGTCCTCGGACGGCACGCTGAACCCGGCAGAGGCCGGTTTGAACAGCGGCATGTTGGCGCTGAAATGGTCGAGCAGGATCGCGAGCACATCGGGCTTGAGTCCCGGCCAATCGACCCCCGGCGCCGCGGTGACCGACACGAAATCGCGCCCGAAGAACACGCCGGTCACGTCGCCCAGGTTGAAGATCGCCTCGGCCAACGGACTCGCCTCGGCTTCCTCGGGCGTCGCGAAGTCGCGCGTACCGCCGTCCATCACGGTGCGGCCGGGCAGAAATTTCAGCGTCGCCGGGTTGGGCGTGGTCTCGGTCTCGATCAGCATGGGTGCGATGTGGGCCGGAAGTGACGTGGTATCAAGTCGCAGGCAGGAAATGAAGGGTTTCCAGCTGTTGCGAAAGCTCGCTGAATAGAGAACAAGTAGTGCCTTTCGTAAAACGAAGGCGTAGGCTAACTTCATGACTTACCGTCGTAACCCGCACGCTCCCATGTCCAACAATCTCGTTTCGCGCCGCAGCGCCGTGTTGATGCTGTCCACGTCAGCGCTGCTCGCCGCTTGCGGCGACAGCGGCGGGGGCGGAACGCCGACGCCCACGCCGGCCCCGGCGCCCGCTCCCACGCCGACACCGACCCCCGCGCCGGTGGTCGGCGCGGCGTGGTTCAGCTATGGCCATGACGCCCAGCATACGGCGTTGAGCGCAAATCCGTCGCAGGATCTCGGGCGCATCTCGTGGCAGTCCGTCATCGACCTGGTGCCGCCGTTCACCGCGAACGGTTCGCTGCTTGCCCATTACGGTTCGCCGGTCGTCACGACTCGCAACACCGTGGTGATCCCGGCGAAGACCACGGCCACCGGGGGTTTTCGTGCCGAAGGACGCGCCGGCGCGACCGGTGCGCTCATCTGGTCGCAGACCACCGGTTACGTGACGCCGCCGCACAACTGGATGCCGCCGTTCAACGTGCTGCTGACGCCGCAGGGGCGCCTCTATATACCGGATGCGGGCGGCAAGCTGGTGACACGCAGCGACGCGGACGCGGCCACCAGCGTGCTCCAAACCCAGATTTTCTACGGGGACGCCACCTACAACGCCAATCCGGCGGCGTTCGACGCCAATGTGTTCATCTGCACGCCGCTCACCGCCGATGCGAACGGCAATATCTTCTTCGGCTTCCAGGTGACCACCGGGACAAGCCCCGGAGGGCTGGTGAGCGGCATCGCGCGCATTACCCCGGACGGGGTAGGCACGTGGGTCAGCGCCGCGACGGCGGCCGGCGATGCCGCGATCCTGAAGCCGGCGATGAACTGCGCACCTGCAATCTCGGCCGATGGCGCAACGGTCTATATCGCGGTGAATACAAACGTGGTGGCCGGTGCCACGCAGCGGGGTTATCTGCTCGCGCTCAACAGCACGACGCTCGCGACGCGCGCGAAGGTTGCGCTCACGGATCCCAACACGCTCGCTCCCGCGCGCCTCAGCGACGACGGTACGGCGACGCCGGTGGTCGGCTCGGACGGTCGCGTGTTCTACGGCGTGCTCGAATCGCAGTTCGCGACGCACAATGCGCGCGGCTGGCTGTTGCAATTCGATGCGCTGCTCAATCCCGTGGGCGTCCCCGGCAGCTTCGGCTGGGACGTCTCGCCGAGCGTGATCCCGGCATCGATGGTGCCGTCCTATGCTGGCGCCTCGCCCTATTTGCTCGCAGTGAAATACAACAATTACGCGGGCGTGGGCACGGGCGACGGCCTCAACCGGCTAGCGATACTCGACCCGAGGGGGACCCAGGCCGACACGATCGTCCCGGCCGTTCAGGTAATGCGCGAGGTGTTGACGATACTAGCCCCGACGCCGGACGCCGGATCGCCCACGGCGCGGCGCGAATGGTGCATCAACACGATGGCGGCCGACCCCGCGCGCAAATCGATCCTCGCCAATAACGAGGACGGCATCCTGTATCGCTGGGATCTCACCACGAACACGCTGTCGCAAAGCATCCGGATCACGAACGGCCTTGGCCAGGCGTATACGCCGACGCTGGTCGGTGCCGACGGCGCGGTTTACGCAATCAGCAACGCGATCCTGTTCTCGATTCGCGCCTAAAATTCGGCGTCTGGCGGCGCTGTTGCACGTCCCGTTGCTATATCGCGGCTCGCGATTTCGAGCGGCAGTCGCGATCTTTTCGCCGCGCCCCCCCAGCCATTGCCGGTTCATAGTCGAGGCCCTACACGAGGCGCCTATGCCGATCCTGCCCCGCGCGCCGCGCCTGTCGCTTCTCGTTGCCCTCACGCTCAGTCTGTCGATCCCCGCGATCGCACAGACCGTTTCGCGCAAGAAAGGCGCCGCGGCGCCGACCCCGGCAGCCGTGGCGACGCCCGCGGTCCGGCCCGAAGTCGATCGCTCGCCCTGGCTGTTCAAGGGCAGCGACATCACCCCCGACCTCAGCTGGCATTTTGGCAGACTGCCAAATGGCTTGCGCTATGCGGTGCGCAAGAACGGCGTGCCCCCGGGGCAAGTGTCGATCCGCGTCCGGATCGACGCGGGGTCGCTCTACGAGGACGATAGCGAGCAGGGTTACGCGCACTTCATGGAGCACCTCGTGTTCCGCGGCAGCCAGTATGTCGCCGACAATGAAGCCAAGCGCACCTGGCAGCGGCTGGGCGCGACCTTCGGCAGCGACACCAACGCGCAGACCACCTTCACCCAGACCGTGTTCAAGCTCGATTTGCCGGCGGCGACGCCTGAGACGGTCGATGAAAGCCTCAAGATCCTGTCGGGAATGATGGAAGCGCCGAGCTTCGACGACAAGGTCGTCGGCTCGGAGCGCCCCGTCGTCCTCGCCGAGCAGCGCGAAGCGCCGGGGCCGCAGGTCCGCTATGGCGACGCGATGCGCGCGACGATCTTCGCCGGCCAACCGTTCGCGACGCGCTCGCCGATCGGCACGACCAAGACGCTGAACGCGGCGACCGCGGCGAGCCTGCGCGCCTTCCACGACAGATGGTACCGCCCCGAACGCGCGGTGGTGATCATTTCGGGCGACATCGACCCCGTGGTCTTCGAGCAGTTGGTCGACAAGAATCTTTCGAGCTGGCAGGGCAAAGGCCCCAACCCCGCCGATCCCGATTTCGGCACGCCCGCGACCAAGCAGCCGGTGACCGGATCGCTGGTCGAACCCGGCATCCCGACCGTGGTGTCGATGGCGGTGCTGCGACCGTGGAAGTTCAACGCCGACATGGTGATCTTCAACCAGAAACGCCTCGTCGACCTGCTCGCAGTACAGATCATCAACCGGCGGCTTGAATCGCGCGCGCGCAGTGGCGGCAGCTTCATCGGCGCCGGGGTCAATCTCGACGATATCGCGCGCTCGGTGAACGGCACGATGGTGACGATCCAGCCGGTCGGCAACAATTGGGAGCAGGCGCTGAAGGACGTGCGCGCGGTGATCGCCGACGCCATGGCCAACCCGCCGAGCCAGGCCGAGCTCGACCGCGAGCTGGCGGAATACGATTCGGCGATGAAGAACGGCGTCGATACCTCGCGCGTCGAGGCGGGATCGGCGCAGGCCGACAACATGGTGTCCGCGCTCGACATTCGCGAAACCGTGGCGGCGCCCGACGTGTCTTACGCGATTCTGACCGATGCGCGGAAGAAGGGCATGTTTACGCCGGCGTCGATCCAGGCATCGACCAAGCGCATCTTCGAAGGCGACGCGACGCGCGCCTTCGTGTCCACCCCGGCTCCCGACACCGGTGCGGGGGCCAAGCTCGCCGCGGCGCTGACCGCCGACGTATCGAAGCTGGTGACGAAGCGCACCGCTTTTGCCGCGGTCGATTTCTCGAAACTGCCGCCGCTCGGGCCCCCGGGCACGGTCGCCAGCCGCGAAATGCTGCCCGATATCGAGATGGAGAAGATCGTCTTCGCCAACGGCGTGCGGTTGCTGCTTTATCCCAATCCCGGCGAAACCAATCGAGTCTACGTCCGCGTGCGCTGGGGCGGCGGGTATAACGCGCTGCCTTCCAACAGGCGCACGCCGGCCTGGTCGGGCGACCTCGCGCTCGTCGCCAGCGGGATCGGCAACCTGGGGCAGGAACAGATCGACCAGCTCACCACCGGGCGCCGGTTGGGAATGGATTTCGGGATCGACAGCGACGCGTTCGTGCTGGGCGCCGTCAGCTCGCCGGCCGATTATCAGGACCAGCTCCGCCTGCTTGCCGACAAACTGGCATCGCCGGGCTGGGACCCGGCGCCGATCGCGCGCGCCAAGGCGCTGCTCGCGACCGGTTATGCCGGACTCGAAGCATCGCCCGACGGCGTGTTGAGCCGCGACCTCGAATATTTCCTGCACGACCGTGACCCGCGCTGGGGCATTCCGCCCAAGCCGGTGGTCGACGCACTGACCCCGGCCAAGTTCAAATCGTTCTGGCAGCCGGTGCTGGCGAGCGGGCCGATCGAGGTCCAGGTGTTCGGCGACGTCAAGGCGGAGGAAGCGATCGCGGCGGTCGCCAAGACGCTCGGTGCGCTCAAGCCGCGCACGGTGGCCGGCGTCGCCGCGCCCGCGATCCGATTCCCCGAGCATAACGTGACGCCGGTCGTTCGCACGCATTCGGGCCAAGAGAATCAGGCGGTCGCGCTGATCGCGTGGCCGACCGGCGGCGGCGTCGAGGGGATCGCCGAGAGCCGCAAGCTCGAAGTGCTGGCGCAAGTGTTCAGCGACCGGCTGTTCGACCGCCTGCGCACCGAATCGGGCGCGAGCTACAGCCCGAGCGTGCAGTCGAACTGGCCGATCGGCGCGAGCGCCGGCGGCCGCATCATGGCGCTGGGGCAGGTGCCGCCCGACAAGACCGAATTGTTCTTCCGCCTGTCGAGAGAAATTGCGGCGGATCTCGCCAAGAACCCGATCAGCGACGACGAGTTGAAGCGCGTGAAGGAGCCGATGATCCAGTATGTGCTGCGGTCGTCGACCGGCAACGGCTTCTGGCTCAACTTGCTGGCCGGCGCGACCTATGACCCGCGCCGGGTCGATGCCGCGCGGTCGATCATCGTCGATTACAACACGATGACCGCAGCGGAAATTCAGGCGGTGGCGGCCAAGTATCTGCGGCCCGACAAAGACTGGACGATGGAAGTGGTGCCCAAGTCGGTGGCGGCGAAGGCAGGGCTGACGGTGGCGGCGGGACAATAGGGTCCGCCCGTCTGGTCAGGCTCCGCCGAGATTACGATTGCACCGGCTAAACCCGGCGAAACAGCACGTCCACACGCGAGCGAAAACCCGCCAGGCGAAATCCGGTAACGCGCCTCTTGGCGCCTCGCTCGATGACCAGCGACTTGCACCACCACATATTGCCCGTCCAAGCATCGGCTCGCACCCGCTTCAGCTCTATGCTGGGATTACGGATATGATCGGCAAACAAGCGATCGCCATCGATCCGTAACGTGTAAGTCGTGTCGAGCTCTTCGCTGTAGTAACGGCCAGCCAGGTCCGTCATATTAGGCGCCGGGACCGCTTCCTTGGTCGTCGCCTTGAGTGTCGAAGCGGGTGCGGCGACGGGCGGCGCGAGCGGGCCGGACGCGCTCGGCAGGAATTTGTCGGCTATTTTCTGAGCGAGGTCGACCAAATCGTCGGACGGTGAATTCGCCTCGATGGCGATGCCCAGATGCTGACTCGGGAATAACATCGCAACGCTGCGATAGCCCGACACGCCGCCATTGTGAAAAAGCTGAGCATATCCGCGATACTGGCTCAAAAAGATGCCTTCACCGCTTTCGAGGGTTCTTCCTCCGGGAAGCTGCACCGGCTGAATCATCGCCAGCAGGGCCGGATCTTTCTGCGTTGCGGCTTGGTCCAGGTAGATCATCCATTTGGCAAGATCACCGGTAGACATCCAGGCGCCGCTCGCGCCCAGGGTCTCACTATTGGAAGGCAGCGTGATCGTCCTTCCGGGGCCTATGGAAATGTAGGATTGGGCCCGGCCGGGGATCAGCGTTGTCCTGTCCGCGATAAAGCCCGCGCCATCCATGCCCAACGGGCGAAAGATCGTATCGCGGAGATGATCGGCAAAGGGTTGGCAGTGACCTTTTCCACGATGCGCGAAAGCAGAATATACTCGCTATTGGTGTAGCTATAATCGGTGCCGGGGAGGAAATTTATCTCCCGTTGGGCCTCGATAAGGCGGACGATTTCATCCTGCGTTACGCTGTCCTCGAACCGGATGCCGCGCATGGCTAGCAGCTCGGAATAGTCCCGCAGACCACTGGTATGACGAAGCAATTGTGCAATGGTGATCGGCGCGGCGTAGGCCGGCATGCCGGGAAGATATTTGCGGATGTCGTCGTCCCGGGAATCTTGCCCGCCTGGATCAGCCGCTCGACCGCCAGAGCCGTGAACATCTTGGCGACCGATCCGATTTCGAATCTGGAATCCGGTGTGGCCGGGATGCCGTTTTCGAGATAGGCCGAGCCGAACGCGCCACGATAGACGACCACGCCGTCCTTCGTGACCGCCACACTTATCGCCGGCGCATCGGGGCCGTGTGTTTTGAGTAAGGCATCGACCTCGGGCAAAGTCGGCGCGCCGAGGGCGGGAACGGATTGGATTGTTCCAATGAGCAACATCGGAACGAACAACATGGCTAGTCGCATCTTTGCCATCCTCCCAAAAGCTGGCCGGAATGTATAAGTGTACTGAGCCTATGCAAGTCTGACGACGCAAGCCTGCCGGAGGACTCGGGCAAGCGTCTGGCGAGGACCAAATCGTGCCATTCTAAGCCTTGTACAACGCGTCCAACCGCTCGCCGTACACGTCCTTTAGCACATGCCGCCGAATCTTCAGGCTCGGCGTCATTTGCTGGTTCTCGATCGTGAACGGTTCGTCGGCGAGGAAGAAGCGGCGGATGCGTTCGGTTACCGACAGATCCTTGTTGACGCGCTCGACCGCCGCCAGCAACGCGGCGCGATAGTCGCCGTCCTGCGCGAGGGCCTTGAAGTCGCACGAGCTGCCCGACTTGGCGCACCATTCCTGGGTCCATTCGGCGTCGGGGACGATGCAGGCCACCATATAGGGCCGCCGGTCGCCCGCGATCATGGCCTGGCCGATTTCGGGCTGCAGCGTCAGCATGCCCTCGACCTTCTGTGGCGACACATTGTCGCCCTTGTCGTTGATGATCAGGTCTTTCTTGCGGTCGGTGATCTTGATCCGCCCGTGATCGTCGATGATCCCGACGTCGCCGGTGTGCAGCCAGCCGTCCTTTAGGACGCGCGCGGTCTCCTCCGGATTGCGCCAGTAGCCGTGCATGACGAGCTCGCCGCGCACGAGGATTTCGCCGTCCTCGGCGATGACGACCTCGGTGTTCGGGAGCGGCGGCCCGACCGTGTCCATTTTCAGCCCCGCGCTCGGGCGATTGCACGAGATCACCGGCGCGGCTTCGGTCTGGCCATAGCCCTGCAGAAAGGTCAGCCCGAGCGACTGGAAGAAGATGCCGATCTCCGGATTGAGCGGCGCGCCGCCCGACACCATCGCCTTGATCCGCCCGCCGAACCTCTTGGCAATCTTGGGCATCAGCAGCGACTTGACGATCAGGTTCATCGGCTGGTCGTAGAACGGGACACCGCCCGCCGCCTTCTTGCCCCCGATCGAGACGGCGCGGTCGAGGAGGTAATTGGACAGCTTGCCCTGCTTTTCGATCGCCTTGACGATGCGCGTGCGCAGAACTTCGAACAGCCGCGGCACGACGACCATGATCGTCGGGCGAACCTCCTCGATATTGCTCGCGAGTTTCTCCAGCCCTTCGGCATAATAGATCTGCGCGCCGAGCCCGATCGGGAAATGCTGGCCGCCGGTATGTTCGTAGGCGTGGGACAGGGGGAGGAACGAGAGAAATACCTCGTCCTCCCAGCCGAAATCCTCCGAGATGACCGAGCAGCAGCCGGCGACATTGTGCAGGATGGCCCCGTGATGCTGCTGCACCCCGCGCGGCGCGCCGCCGGTGCCGCTGGTGTAGATGATGCACGCGAGGTCTTCGCGTTTGGCGTCCGACGCCATTGTCGCGGGATCGGTCGGGTGGTCGGCGATCAGCTTCGACCATTGGTAATGGTCGAGCGTCCCGGTCTGCATCACACGCAGATCGTCGATGCCGATCACGACCTTGGCCTCGCTCGCGCGGATCGTGGCGGGGAGGAGCGGGCGGGCGAGCTTCGCGGTAGAGACGATCACCGCGCGCGCGCCCGAGTTTTCCAGAATGTGCGTGTGGTCGCGCTCGGTATTGGTGATGTAGGTCGGCACCGTCACGCAGCCAGCGGCCATGATCGCCAGGTCGCTGATGCACCATTCGGGGCGGTTTTCGCTGACCAGCATCACGCGGTCGCCGGGTTGCAGTCCGATCGCCTTGAGTCCCGCGGCGAGGCTGGCGACCTGCTTGGCCGCTTCGGTCCAGCTCTGTGATACCCAGCCGTCACCTTCTTTGTGCCACAGGAACGGCGCGTCGCCGCCCACCGCCGCCCGCGCGAAGAACATCGCGACGAGATTGGGGAAATGTTCAAGCTGCCGCATGCGGCTTTCTCTCCTGCTGACGCGCCGTTTTCGGCTGCGCCTCCTTATTGCTCCAACGCCACTCCCGGGCTGCGCGGATCGGCGGCGCCGACCCATTTGCCGTTCTCCCACGCCGCGGCGTTGGCCTTCAGCCCCAGCTTGGCGATCGTCACCTTGTTGCCGAGCTTTTCCATCGCGGGCTTGAGCGCCGCGAGGCTGGTGCCCTGTTCGAGGATTACGCCGTCCTGGTTGAAATAGATCAGCCCGAGCCCGATCGCGTCGCGCGGCTCCATCCCCCAGTCGAGCCGGGCGATGATCGCCTTGGCCACTTGCATGATGATCGTCTTGCCGCCCGCCGCGCCGACGACGAACACCGGCTTCCCCGTCTTGGCGTCATAGACAATCGTCGGCGACATCGAGCTGAGCGGGCGCTTGCCCGGCTCGACCCGATTGGCGACGGGTTTGCCGTCCTTCTCGGGGGCAAGCGTGAAGTCGGTCAGCTCGTTGTTGAGCACGAAGCCGTTGGCGATCAGCTGGCTGCCGAACGGCCCTTCGACGGTCGAGGTCATGCTGACGATGTTGCCGTCGCCGTCGATCGCGACGAAGTGCGTCGTGCCGGGAACTTCGTTCTGCACGGCCGCGGTGCGCTGTGGCGCGCCTGGGGGCGTGCCGGCCTCGTATTTGGCGAGCGTACTGGTCGGCGAGATCAGCTTCGACCGCCCCTTCAGATAGGCAGGGTCGATCAGCCCTGCGACCGGCACCTCGACGAAATCGCGGTCGCCCAGATATTTCTCGCGGTCGGCATAGGCCAGTTCCATCGCCTCGCCGATCAAATGCCAGGCAACCGGCGAATCCTTGCCCAGTTTCTTCATGTCGAAGCGTTCGAGCATGCCGAGGATACCCAGCACCGTCGTGGCGCCCGACGAGGGCGGGCCCATCCCGCAAATCTTGTAGGTGCGGTAGGTTCCGCACACCGGCGGCCGCTCCTTGGCCTGATATCTGGCGAGGTCGGCGAGCGTCATGTCGCTCGGCGCGACCTTGCTGCCGGTCGCGGCATCGACGATCGCCTGGGCGTTCTTGCCCGAATAGAACGCTTCGGGACCGCCATCGGCGAGCTTCCTCAGCAATGTGGCGAGCGCGGGGTTCTTGAACGTCGTGCCGACGGGCAGCGGTTTGCCGTCGCGCAAATAGAGATCGGCGACTGCCGGAAAGTTCTTCCACAGCGGCGACACCATCGCGATCGAGCCGTTCAACCGGTCGTTGACGACGAAACCCTCTTCGGCGAGCCGGATCGCGGGGGCGAACAGATCCTTCCACGGCAATTTGCCCCAACGCGCATGGGCCATCGCCAGCAGCCGGATATTGCCGGGCACGCCCACCGACTTGCCACCCTGGAACGCCTGCATGAACGACAACGCCTTGCCGTCGGCACCGACGAACCGTTGCGGAGTCGCCGCCATCGGCGCCGCCTCGCGCCCATCGATCGTCGAGACCATGCCGGTCTTGCCGTCGTTGTAGACGAAGAACCCGCCGCCGCCGATGCCTGAGCTTTGCGGCTCGACCACGGTCAACGCGAGCATCATCGCCATCGCCGCGTCGGCCGCGCTGCCGCCCTTACGCAGGATTTCCTGGCCGGCCGCGGACGCACGCGGATCGGCCGACGATACAACGCCCTGCGCCGAAGCAGCGGCGGGAGAGATCAGCAGGAGGACGAGCGTGAGGAGTATTTTCTTCATGGCCCGCGACCCTAAAGATGTGGGCCGGGGTGGCAAGCCGCTACGTCACCCGCCGCCGATCGCATCCTCCACGTTCGCAAAACCGTCGCGCGCCAGCAGCGCTGCGAGGTCGCGCAAGATGCGGCGAGGCAGGCCGGGGCCGCCATAGACCAGTCCCGTATAGAGCTGGACCAAGCTCGCCCCCGCGCGAATGCGGGCATAGGCTTCGGCGCCGCTGTCGATCCCGCCGGCGGCGATCAGCGCAAGTTGGTCGCCCGTCGCCTTGCGGAAATCGGCGAGGCGTTGTGCGGCGAGGACGGCGAGCGGCGCGCCCGACAGGCCACCTTGCTCGCCCGCATTCGTTGAACGCAGCGGCGGTCGGCTAACGGTGGTGTTGCCGACAATCAGCGCGTCGATCCCCGCGTCGATCGCGGCTTTCGCGATTTCGTCGATGTGCGCGGGCTCCTGATCGGGCGCGACCTTGAGGAACAAGGGCGTCTCGCCCCGCGCCGCCGCCGATCGTGCGAGCAGGTCGATCAGCGCGGGCCCGTGCTGGAGGTCGCGCAGGCCCGGCGTGTTGGGTGAGCTGATGTTGATCGTGACGTAGTCGGCGACCGGGGCGGCGGCGGCCACGCCAGCTTCGTAGTCGGCGATGCGGTCGGCCGCGTCCTTGTTCGCGCCCACATTGATGCCGAGCATCCCCACCCGCTTCGCCGCCTGCGCGCGGGATAGGGCGGCGGCCAGCCCGCCGTTATTGAACCCCATACGGTTGATCACCGCGCGGTCTTCGGCGAGTCGGAACAGCCGCGGTTTCGGGTTTCCCGCCTGCGGGAGCGGGGTCAGCGTGCCGATCTCGACGTTGCCGAAACCGAGCCCGAAGAATCCGGCAATCGCGCGTCCGTCCTTGTCGGCGCCGGCGGCGAGTCCGAGCGGGTTGGGAAAGGTCAGCCCCGCGACGGTCACCGGCAACGATGGCGGTCTGGCCGAAAGCGGCGCGCCCGTCGCACCCCACGCCGCGAGCATGTCGATGGTAAGCCCGTGCGCGCGCTCGGCGTCGATCGCGAACAGTAACGGGCGCAGGGCGAAGCTCATTCCGGCGCCATGGCACTGCTGCGAGGAATTCGCAAAGCGGCGAATCTGTCCAATACGACTCGGAAAGAGTTGAATAGACGAACTGTGCGACCCGAAGGGCCCTGGGAGGGGTTCTTTCCCTAGACGGCTCGGTCTCCCTCGGGAGGCCGGGCCGATTTTTTATGGCCGTCTCCCCGGAAATCGTATAAAAGCGACACACGAAAGAATATAAGGGGCGCGGCTTTCGTGAGTGATATTGAGCTAGACTATCGGGTCCCCGGGCCTGATGTCGCTGATTACGCAACGCTATTCTATCTCTTCACCACCGAATTGGCGGTGTTCGAAGATATGGAGCGCGCCGACCATGCCCAGATGCGGTTCCGGCTCGACGATGGATTCGCCGAATATCGTTTTGCCGACGGCACCGTGCAGTGTGCCACGCCGGTGCATGTCATCGGCCCGACCAGCGCGGCGTTCAGCGTGCGTGCGGAGGGACCGCTGCGTTTGTTCGGTTGGGGGCTTACCGCGGGCGGCTGGGCCGCGATGCTGGGGGGCGACGCGTCCAACGCGCTCAATCGGATGATCGACCCGACCGCGTTGCTCGGAGCGCGGATGATGGAAACGCGCGCAGCGTTGCAGCAAGCGCGCGATATCGACGAGATGACCGCGATCGGCACCGCCTTGATCCACGAATTGGTCAGCGAGTCGAGCGGCGAGATGGTCCACTTCGCGCAGCAAGTCGATGCATGGCTGGAGGACAGCCAATCGCCCGAGATCGACGATTTGATCGCGGCGACCGGGCTGTCGCGGCGTCAGGTCGAGCGCAAGTGCAACGCGATCTACGGCGCGCCGCCCAAATTGCTCGCGCGCAAGTTCCGCGCACTTCGGGCGGCGGTGGCGATGCGCGGACGCGACTTGAGCTTCGACGATGCGATCGGGCACGGTTTCTACGACCAGTCGCACTTGATCCGTGAGGTCAAGCAGTTCACCGGCCTCACCCCCAAGCAGATCCGCGACCAACCGACCGCGCTCGCCGCGATCACCGTGGCGCAACGCACCGCGCTCGGCGGGCAGGTAAGGACGATGATTTCGGAGACGTAGAACGTCCTGAATTGGGTTGACGGAGAGGGCATGCGGCCCCACATGCCAATCGGATCGAATTGATCTGATTTGAGAGTCACTCGCAACAATGCGCCTTTCCTCGCTGGCCGATTATGCCGTCGTGATGATGTCCGCCGCCGCGCGGCATTGCGGCGGGATCGGCCGTCTCAACGCCACGGCACTAGCCGAAGAGACCGGCTTGCCGCTGCCGACCGTGCAAAAGCTGGTGAGCAAGCTGTCCGCCGCCGGCCTGATCGAGAGCCAGCGCGGCACCGGTGGGGGTTTCCGCCTGTCGCGCCCCCCCGCGACGATCAGCCTGGCCGATATCGTCGAGGTGATCGAGGGGCCGATCGCGATGACCGCCTGTGTCGATCACGGCGCGCACGATTGCTGCGTCGAGCAGAGCTGCAAGGTCAAGCCGCACTGGAACGCGGTGAACGGCGCGGTGCGCGGGGCGTTGGCGGGGGTCTCCCTTGCGAACCTCGCCTCGCAACCCGTGGCGGAGCACGCCTGATGGCTACCGATTTCAAGAACGCCGGGGCGCATGCCGCCGCGAACAAGACCTATGAATGGGGCTTCTCCTCCGACATCGAGCAGGAGTTCGCGCCCAAGGGGCTGTCCGAGGACACCGTCCGCTTCATTTCCGCCAAGAAGAACGAGCCCGAATGGATGCTCGAGTGGCGGCTGAAGGCGTATCGTCTGTGGCTGACGATGGAGATGCCCGACTGGGCGAAGCTCAACCTGGATCCGATCGATTACCAGGACGCTTATTATTATGCCGAGCCCAAGGCCAAGCCGAAGCTCGGCAGCTTGGATGAGGTCGATCCCGAAATCCTGCGCGTCTACGAAAAGCTTGGCATTCCGATTTCGGAGCAGAAATTGCTCGCGGGCGTCGAGGGTGGCGAGGAAGGCGGCTTGCCTGCTCGCCGTGTCGCGGTGGATGCGGTGTTCGACAGCGTCAGCGTCGCGACCACCTTCCGCAAGGAGCTCGAGGCCGCGGGCGTCATCTTCCGCTCGATCAGCGAGGCGATCCGCGAATACCCCGACCTCGTCCGCAAGTGGCTGGGCAAGGTCGTCCCGCAGCACGACAATTACTTCGCCGCGCTCAACTGCGCGGTCTTCAGCGACGGGACCTTCGTCTACATTCCGGAGGGCGTGCGCTGCCCGATGGAGCTGTCGACCTATTTCCGCATCAATGCCGAGAATACCGGCCAGTTCGAACGCACGCTGATCGTCGCCGACAAGGGCGCGTACGTCTCCTATCTCGAAGGCTGCACCGCGCCGATGCGCGACGAGAACCAGCTCCACGCCGCGGTCGTCGAACTGGTCGCGCTCGACGATGCCGAGATCAAATATTCGACCGTGCAAAACTGGTATCCCGGCGACGAGAATGGCAAGGGCGGCATCTATAATTTCGTCACTAAACGCGCCTTGTGCCAAGGCAGAAACAGCAAGGTGTCGTGGACGCAGGTCGAGACCGGCAGCGCGATCACGTGGAAATATCCGAGTTGCATCCTCAACGGCGAGAACAGCGTCGGCGAATTCTATTCGGTTGCCGTCACTAACAACCGCCAGCAGGCCGATACCGGCACCAAGATGATCCACAACGGCAAGGGGTCGCGATCGACCATCGTGTCGAAGGGGATCAGCGCAGGGCGCAGCGACAATACCTATCGCGGGCTGGTGCGCGTGGCGCCGGGCGCGGAGGGTGTCCGCAACTTCACCCAGTGCGACAGCTTGCTGCTCGGCGACCAGTGCGGCGCGCATACCGTGCCGTATATCGAGGTGCGCAACCCGTCCGCGCAGATCGAGCACGAGGCGACCACCAGCAAGATCAGCGACGACCAGATGTTCTACGCGATGCAGCGCGGGCTGGATTCGGAGGCGGCGGTTGCGTTGATCGTCAACGGGTTTGCGCGCGAGGTGCTGCAGCAATTGCCGATGGAATTTGCGGTCGAAGCGCAGAAGCTGCTGGGGATTTCGCTTGAGGGGAGCGTGGGGTGACGTTCGAAGATATTCCCCTGGGGCAAGAATATTGGTTTGCGCGCAATCGTGCGGTCGAGTTGCTCAAAAGCACACGGTGTGGATGTTACAATTGCTCAGCCACTTTCTCGCCCAACGAGATCAGCGAGTGGCTTACGCCGAGGGCTGATAGCCCGTTGGTTGATGAGGACGGTTTCAGCGCTGAACCTATCTCCGACGAATCCGGCGGACATTGTCCGCATTGTGCGACGGATTTCATCATCGGTAACGCGATGGGTTGGCCTGTCGACGATCCAGCGTTTTTAGAACGTGTCCGATTTAGCGTGGGTACGTCATGGGATTTGAGTTGATCGGATGATCGCCTTCGCCCTTGCAGCCTCAACCACGGCCGACCCGACCGACTTCGACGCGCTCAGCAAGGCGGTGACGAAGTGCGACCGCGTGGTCGTGACCAAGACTGTCAACGACACGATCGCGCGGCACTCGACGTTCCTGATCGACGCTTATGCCGAGCAACGCGCGATCGCGGCGGCGCGCGGCGATCTCGCCGAGCGGCGGCGCAAGCTGCATTCGGGTGAGAAGCTGCCGGGCGAAAAGACGAGCGATACCGAAGTCGCGCTCGGCCTGGCCAGCGAAGCGCTTGTCGATCGCCAGCGCGCGCTCGACGACCAGCGCACGCTCGACCGGCTCGAACAGGACATGATGTATTATTTTCGCCAGCAATATCTGACGCAGTGCGCTGGCCGCGGGAACGGACAATAAGATGCTGACGATCGACAATCTTCACGCCGAAGTCGACGGCAAGGCCATCCTCAAGGGGCTGAGCCTGTCCGTAAACGCGGGCGAGGTGCACGCAATCATGGGGCCGAACGGCGCGGGCAAGTCGACGCTGGGCTATGTGCTCGGCGGGCGGCCGGGCTATGAGGTGACGGCGGGGTCGGTCGACTTCGATGGCGCCGATCTGCTCGAGATGGCGTCGCACGAGCGCGCCGCGGCGGGGCTGTTCCTCGGGTTCCAATATCCGGTCGAGATTCCCGGCGTGTCGAACGTCCGGTTCCTGCGCGAGGCGCTCAATTCGCAGCGCCGCGCGCGCGGTGAAGCGGCGCTGTCGGGCGGCGATTTCCTCAAGCTTGCGCGCGAGCAGGCGGGCTTGCTGTCGATGGATGCGGAAATGCTCAAGCGGCCGGTCAACGTCGGTTTTTCGGGCGGTGAGAAGAAGCGCAACGAGATGGTCCAGATGGGGATCATCGGGCCGCGGCTCGCGGTGCTCGACGAGACCGACAGCGGGCTCGACATCGACGCGCTGCGCGTGGTCGGCGACGGCATCAACCGCATCATGCGCGCGCCCGACAAGTCGGTGGTGCTGATCACGCACTACCAGCGGCTGCTCGATTATGTGCGGCCCGATTTCGTCCATGTGCTGGAGGCCGGGCGGATCACGCGGTCGGGCGGTGCCGAACTGGCGCAGCAACTCGAGCGCGAAGGCTATGGAGTGGTGGCGGCGTGACCTTGCTCGCGCTCCCGACCCGGCGCGACGAAGCGTGGCGCTATAGCGACCTCGACGCGCTGGTGCGCGTGTGGCCAGTGGCCGGGGCCGAGGTGATCCGCGTTGCCGCTGGCGAAGAGATCGCGCGGCTGATCGTGCAGGACGCCAATACCAATGCGGTCGCGGTGAAGGATTTCGTCGTCATCCTCGAAAAGGGCGCACGCGCGACCTTCAACATCCTCAACATCGGCGGCAAGTTCGGCCGCGTCAGCATCGACGTGACCTGCCACGAGGGATCGCATTTCGAACTGGCCGGGGCGATCATCGGTGGGGGCGACCAGACGCTCGAGATCGTTACGACGCTCAACCATGTCGAGCCGAATGCGACCAGCAACCAGGTCGTGCGATCGGTGCTCGGCGGCAAAGCAACGGGGTCATACCTCGGCAAGGTCGCCGTCGCGCGCGATGCGCAGAAGGTGGATGCCAGCCAGTCGGTCAAGGCGATGCTGTTGACCCGCACCGCGACCGCCAACGCCAAGCCCGAACTCGAAATCTTCGCCGACGACGTGAAGTGCGCGCACGGCGCGACGGTGGGCGAGCTGGACAAGAACGCCTTGTTCTACCTGCAAAGTCGCGGGATCGCGCCGGCGGACGCCAAGGCGCTGCTGCTCCGCGCGTTCATCGGCAGCGTGTTCGACGGCATCGGCAACGCGGTGAAGCGCGAGGGCGTCGAGGCAGTCGCGCAGGCGGCGTTGGAGCGAATCTTGTGATGCGCGGCACCTTCGCCAACTTGCGTCAGGACGATCGCCCACTCGACGTACTCGCCGACTTCCCGGCGATCCCGGCGGGGTGGGCGTATCTCGACACCGCGGCGACGTCGCAGAAGCCGAAGCCGGTGCTCGACGCGATCGCGCGGGCCTATGGCGAGACCTACGCGACGGTGCATCGCGGCGTGTATCAGCGATCGGCCGACATGACGCTCGCCTATGAGGCGGCGCGCAGGCGAGTGGCGGGGTTCATCGGCGGCGACGAGCGCGAGGTGGTCTTCGTGCGCGGCGCGACCGAGGCGATCAACCTCGTCGCGCAATGCTGGGCAGGCGAGCAGCTGCAGGCGGGCGACCGCATCCTGCTGTCGGCGCTTGAGCATCATTCGAACATCGTGCCGTGGCAGATGGTCGCCGAGCGCGTGGGCGCGGCGATCGATGTCGTGCCGCTGACCGATGACGGCCGGATCGATCTCGATGCCATGGCGGCGATGATCACGCCGGCGCACAAGCTGGTCGCGCTGGCGCACGTTTCAAACGTGCTTGGATCGGTGCTCGACGCCAAGCGCGCAACCGAGATCGCGCATTCGGTCGGCGCCAAGATCCTGCTCGACGGGTGTCAGGCCGTGCCGCGGATGCCGGTCGATGTCGCCACGATCGGCTGCGACTTCTACGTATTCTCGGGGCACAAACTCTACGGTCCGACAGGAATCGGCGTGCTGTGGGGCCGCTACGAGTTGCTCGAGGCCATGCCGCCGTATCAGGGGGGCGGGTCCATGATCGACCGCGTTACCTTCGCCAAGACGACCTACGCTCCGCCGCCGGGCCGGTTCGAGGCGGGGACGCCGCATATCGTCGGCGTGGTCGGGCTGCATGCCGCGATCGATTACGTCGAGAGCATCGGGCTCGACCGCATCCATGCGCACGAAACCGCGCTCGTCGCGGCGACGCGCGAGCGACTGGGACGGATCAATTCGGTGCGGCTGTTCGGTCCCGCCGACGCCGCCGGGATCGTCAGTTTCGCCGTCGAGGGGGTGCATCCGCACGACGTCGCCACCATCTTGGATGAAGGCAATGTGGCGATCCGCGCCGGGCATCATTGCGCGCAACCGCTGATGGACATGCTCGGCGTCCCGGCGACCGCGCGGGCGAGCTTCGGGGTGTATAATTCGCTGGCCGATGTCGAGGCATTGGCGGCGGGAGTTGAACGCGTGACGAGGATCTTCGGATGAACGAAGAACGTAGGATTGCTGTGGAAGAGGTGGATGCCGTCGAGGCACCGCCCAAGGCGCGCGTCGAAGCGGCCGGAGAGACGTTCGAGCGCAAGCGCGATTATCTCGCCGGGTTTCTGGCCAAGAAGCCGGAGCCCGATTCCGCGGGCGGCGAGGGCGGGGCGCTGCAGCTCGCGGTGATCGAGGCGCTCAAGGAGATCTTCGACCCCGAAATCCCAGTCAACATCTACGATCTCGGGCTGATTTACGGCGTCGAAGTGACCGACGACGGCCACGCCGCGGTGACGATGACGCTGACCACGCCGCACTGTCCGGTCGCGGAATCGATGCCCGCCGAGGTGGAATTGCGCGTCGCCAGCGTGCCCGGCGTCGCCTTCGCCGACGTCAATCTGGTGTGGGACCCGCCCTGGGACCCGCAAAAGATGTCCGACGACGCCAAGCTCGAACTGGGGATGTTGTGATGGCGACGACCTTGCGACCGCGCCCCGCCGCGCTGATCCTGACCGCCAATGCCGAGGCGCGCATCGCTGAGCTAATGGGCAAGGCGCCAGTGGGCGCGATCGGCGTCAAGCTGTCGACCCCGAAGCGCGGCTGTTCGGGGTTGGCCTATTCGGTCGATTACGTCACCGAAGCCAAGCCGTTCGACGAGAAGATCGAGACCCGGGGCGGCACGCTCTACGTCGACGGTGGGTCGATCCTGTATTTGATCGGATCGACGATGGACTGGGTCGAGGACGATTTCGCCGCGGGCTTCGTGTTCCAGAACCCCAACGCCAAGGGCGAATGCGGGTGCGGGGAGAGTTTTACGGTCTAATAAATGTCAATTCCCGCTTCTGCGTTTAGATTATCTGACCACCTAGTGACGCACCAACTAGAAGGATATGTACTCGGATGCCGAAAGGTGGCCGAGCCTTGTATCCATGATCTGCCCGGCGGGAGGCGTTTCGTGTGTGGGTCATATTCATGCGCTTCAAACGTGCACGTTAGCTCATGATGAAACCAGCCCGTTTGCTTGCATGAAACGTTGCGGATGATCGGTGTAGTTATCGGAGCGTAGCTTCTTGTTGCCCGTCCCTCAGCAATGTCGCACGACGATCCAAGCCCGAACTTGTCAGGCGTTTCAGAAGTTGCAGACGAACACGCTGCAACGCCGCCGAGCAGCAACAGCGTAATTACCCGGGCTTCAGTTTGCCTCACACTAACTCCGCAACAACAGCGCCGTCCGTAAACACTCGCACACCACCTCGCCGCGCTGGTTGATCATGCGATGCCGCCACGTCACCAGTCCGGCATTGGGGCGCGACTTGCTCTCGCGCAGCTCGGTCACTTCGCTCGTCGCATGGAGCGTGTCACCGATGAACACCGGCTTGGGCATCACAAGCTTGTCGTAACCCAAATTCGCGACCAGCGTGCCCATCGTCGTTTCGGCGACGGTGATGCCGACCATCAGGCTGAACGTGAAGGTGCCGTTGACGAGGATCTGCCCGAATTCGCTCGCCTTTGCGGCCTCGGCGTCAAGGTGGAGCGGTTGCGGGTTGTGCGTCATCGTCGACCACAGCAGATTGTCGGTCTCGGTCACCGTGCGGCGCAGCGGATGCTCGATCGTCTCGCCGACCGTCCATTCGTCGAAGAATTTGCCGGGCATTGCCATCCTCGCTTCCCCGGCGAAGGCCGGGGTCCAGTCTCGCTGTCGATAATGGGTCGGCACGTCCGAGCCAACTTAGTTCGTCGCGACTGGACCCCGGCGTTCGCCGGGGAGGCGTCAGGAAAGGTACAGCTTGAACCCGGCGTGGCTCTTTTGCCAGCCGAGCCGTTCGTAGAAACGGTGCGCCGCGACGCGATCGTTGTTCGAAGTGAGTTGCGCCATGAAGCAACCGCGTTCGCGGCATTGCTCCACCGCCCAGTCGATCATCGCCGTGCCGAGCCCTTTGCCGCGCTGGTCGGGGGCGATGCGGACCGCTTCGATCTGCCCGCGCCACGCGCCGCGGTTGAGCAGACCGGGGAGGAAGCTGAGTTGCATCGTGCCGACGATCGAACCGTCAATTTCTGCGACGATCAGGCGCTGATTGGGGTCGGCGTCGATTGCAGCAAATGCTGCAGCATAAACCGGGTCGAGGGGTTCGCCGGGATCATCCGTGCGTCCGCCGATCTGGTCCTCGGCGAGCAGTCGGACGATGGTCGGAAGATCGGCTTCGGCGGCGTCGCGACAGGTCACCATTCGAGGTCGTCCAGCCATGGCGAAAAGTGCGGTAAGTCGCTGGAAACCTTGTCGGGATAATCGGCCGCGCGCTTTTCGAGGAATGAGGCGACGCCTTCCTTCGCGTCGGCGCTCGACCCGCGCGACCACACCAAGCGGCTGTCGAGCCGGTGCGCCTCCATCGGCGAGCCAGCGCCCATCATCCGCCACATCATTTGCCGGGCCAGCGCGACCGAAACGGGGGCGGACTGCGCGGTCAATTGCTGCGCCAGTTCGCGCGCAGCATTTATGAGATCGCCCGCAGCATGAACCGACCGCACCAGCCCCGCTTGCTGCACTTCGACCGCCGACACCAGCCGTCCAGAATAACACCAGTCGAGCGCAGCCGAAATGCCGACGAGACGCGGCAGGAACCAGCTCGACGCCGCCTCCGGCACGATGCCGCGCTTCGCGAACACGAAGCCGAACCGTGCCGTGTCGGCGGCGAGGCGGAAGTCCATCGGCAACGTCATCGTCGCGCCGATCCCGACCGCCGCGCCGTTGATCGCGCCGATCACCGGCTTTTTCGACTGGAAGATGCGGAGCGAAAGCATGCCGCCACCGTCGCGGACGCCGGGATGGTCGTAATCGACCGATCCGTCGGCGCGGACGGGTGATCCGTTGTCGGCGAACCGGTTGCTGCCCTTCGCGTAGTCGAACGTCGCCGCGCCACCCGATAAATCGGCCCCGGCGCAGAAAGCCCGGTCGCCGCTCCCTGTGACGATTACCGCGCGGACCTCGTCGTCGGCGTCGGCGCGATCGAACGCAGCTATCATCTCGTGCATCATCTGCGCGGTGAACGCGTTCATCGCCGCCGGGCGGTCGAGCGTGATGGTCAGGATACGGTCGGTCAGATCGGTGGCGATCTGCGCCGGCTCAGCCATCCGCCTTCTCGATCCGCGCGAGGAGAGCATCGACCTGCACCTGAGCGCCGGTGGCGGCGTTGAGTTCGACGACGGTGCCGTCGAACGGCGCGACGAGGCCGTGCTCCATCTTCATCGCTTCGAGCGTCAGCAGCTTCTGGCCCTTGGTCACCACGTCGCCCGTGGCGACGTCGACCGAAATCACGCGGCCCGGCATCGGCGCCAGGATCGCGCCGTCGCCGGTCGCCCCAGCAGCGCCGCCAGCGGCGCGCCAGTGTGAGAACTGCCAGGTCTGGCCGCCCTCGGCGATCAGCAGATTTTCGGCCGGCTGCGATCCCGGTTCGGCTACGCCGCGGTCGACCGTGACCGGCGCGCCGTCGAGCAGGAACGTGCCGAGCGTACGCGGGCTCGCGTTGAGCCGGAACCCCGCCATCGGCCCGTCGCCCACCAAGGCCGCGGCGGCATCGGCCAGCGCTTCTTCGCTCGGCCTGGCCTCGGGCATCAGCGCGTCGCCCTCGCGCGCGATCAACCCGGTATCGATCTCGCCCGACGCAAAGGCGTGGTGTTCGAGCGCCTCGACCAGGAACCCGGCGTTCGACCGCACCGGCCAGACGACCGCGTCGGCGAGCGCATCGGCAAGCCGCTCGCGTGCTTGCTCGCGATCCTCACCCCAGGCGATCACCTTGGCGATCATCGGGTCGTAGAAAGGCGAGATGTCAGCGCCTTGTTCGACGCCGGTATCGATCCGCGCTTCGTCACCGAGGTCGAACGCTTCGAGCCGGCCGATCGATGGCAGGAAACCCTTGGCCGGGTCTTCCGCGTAGAGCCGCGCTTCCATCGCCCAGCCGTTGATCGCGAGTTCGTCCTGCGTTTTCGGCAACGGCTCACCGCTGGCGACGCGCAATTGCCATTCGACCAGATCTTGCCCGGTGATCTCCTCGGTCACCGGATGCTCGACCTGGAGTCGGGTGTTCATTTCCATGAACCAGATGCGGTCAGCGCGCAGGCCTTCGCTCGCGTCGGCGATGAATTCGATCGTCCCGGCGCCGACATAGTCGACCGCCTTTGCCGCGCGCACCGCGGCAGCACAAATCGCCTCGCGTGTCGCTTCGTCCATACCGGGGGCAGGGGCTTCCTCGATCACCTTCTGGTGGCGACGTTGCAGCGAACAGTCGCGTTCGAACAGATGGACGACGTTGCCGTGGCTGTCGCCGAACACCTGCACTTCGATGTGGCGCGGCGAGAGGATGTATTTCTCGATGAGCACACGGTCGTCGCCGAACGACGAGGCCGCCTCGCGCTGGCACGACAGCAGCATGTCGGCGAAGTCGCCCGCCGCATCGACCCGTCGCATCCCCTTGCCGCCGCCGCCCGCGACCGCCTTGATCAGCACCGGATAACCGATCGAGTCGGCCTCTGACTGGAGATGATCAGGCGACTGATCCGCGCCGAGATAGCCCGGCGTGACCGGCACGCCCGCCGCAATCATCCGCTCCTTGGCGGCATCCTTGAGGCCCATCGCGCGGATGCTGTCGGGATTGGGGCCGACCCAGATCAGCCCGGCATCCTTCACCGCCTGCGCGAAGTCGGCGTTTTCCGACAGGAAGCCGTAGCCCGGATGGATCGCTTCGGCGCGGGTGGCCTTGGCCGCGGCGATGATCTTCTCGCCGACGAGATAGCTCTCGCGCGCCGGGGACGGGCCGATATGCACCGCTTCGTCGGCTTGGCGGACGTGCAACGAATTGGCGTCGGCGTCCGAATAGACTGCGACGGTGCGCACGCCCATCTCACGCGCGGTGCGTATGATCCGACAGGCGATCTCGCCGCGATTGGCGATGAGCAGGGACTCGATCATGAATGACGCTCCCCAAGTCCGCGGCGGATTTGGCGCGCAAAAGGGAAGGGCCGGTCGCAACTCATTGTGGCAGGCAGCCGGTATTGCGGTGTGAGGACGTGATGTTGAGCACCTTCCACGTGCCGTTTTCGCGGACCATGTCCATCAGATCGACGCCGCAATGGTCGGCTTTGCCGTTGCGATAGTTGACGTATGGCGCCCAAACCATCGCTATGTCGCCGTCGATCTCGATCGCGGGCATGCCGAGGCGTTCGTCATTCTTGTTCGGTCCGGGCTTGAGCACCGAGGCGAGCTTGGCCCAGCCCATGGTGAAAATCTTGCGCGAGCCGTCGGGAAGTTCGTTGACGACGAGCAGCACACCCTCCGGGCGAGTCTGGGCGAGTACGCCGGCGCCGTCCTCGGCGTTGAACGCGGCGAAGAGCGCGTTGACCGGGACCATCACCGCGGTGGCTTCGGGGTCGTCGTAAGGGAGCGGATTGGCGGGCGGTAGCTTCCCGCTGGGCGTGACGGGGCCAGACTGGGCAAGCGCGGGGAAGGAAGCGAAGAGGGCGAGGGCGGTCAGAAGGAAACGCATAATATCTCCATCACATCCGGAACACGCCGAAGCTCTGGCGCTCCGGGATCGGCGCGTTGAGCGTGGCGGCGAAGGCGAGGCCGAGGACGTCGCGAGTCTGCGCGGGGTCGATGATGCCGTCGTCCCATAGCCGGGCGGTGGCGTGCCAAGGGTTGCCCTGTGCTTCATAGTCGTCGCGGATCGGTTGCTTGAACGCTTCGGCCTGCTCTGGCGTCCAGCTCGCCGCGTCGCGGTGGACGGTCGCGAGCACGCTCGCCGCCTGCTCGCCGCCCATCACGCTGATCCGGCTGTTGGGCCAGGTGAACAGGAAGCGCGGCGAATAGGCGCGCCCCGCCATGCCGTAATTGCCCGCGCCGAAGCTGCCGCCGATCAGCACGGTGATTTTGGGCACGGTTGCGGTCGCAACCGCCGTCACCAGTTTGGCGCCGTGTTTGGCGATGCCCTCGGCCTCGTACTTCCCGCCGACCATAAAGCCCGAAATGTTCTGGAGGAACAGCAGCGGGATGCGGCGTTGCTGCGCGAGTTCGATGAAGTGCGCGCCCTTGACCGCGCTTTCGCTGAACAGCACGCCGTTGTTCGCCAGGATCGCGACCGGCATGCCCCAGATGTGCGCGAAGCCGCAGACCAGGCTGCTGCCGTAGAGCGCCTTGAACTCCTGAAACTCGCTGCCGTCGACCAGCCGCGCGATGATCTCGTGCACGTCGTACGGCGCGCGGACGTCCTGCGGGATGATACCGTAGAGGTCTTCGATGGCGAACTTGGGCGGGCGCGGTTCGCGCAGGTTCACGTCGGCGCCGACCTGCGGCTGGAGCGTTGAAACTATGTCGCGGACGATCGTCAGCGCGTGTTCGTCATTCTCGGCCAAGTGATCAACCACGCCCGACTTGCGCGCGTGGAGGTCGCCGCCTCCGAGATCCTCGGCGCTGATCACTTCGCCCGTCGCGGCCTGGACCAGCGGGGGGCCGGCGAGGAAGATCGTGCCCTGGTTGCGGACGATGACGCTCTCGTCGCTCATCGCGGGAACGTAGGCGCCGCCCGCGGTGCAGCTGCCCATCACGCAGGCGATCTGCGGGATGCCCTTTGCCGACATATTGGCCTGGTTGAAGAAGATCCGCCCGAAATGGTCGCGGTCGGGGAAAACCTCGGCCTGGTGCGGCAAATTGGCGCCGCCCGAATCGACGAGGTAGATGCACGGTAAGCGGTTCTCGGTCGCGATCTCCTGGGCGCGGAGATGCTTCTTCACCGTCATCGGATAATAGGTGCCGCCCTTTACCGTGGCGTCGTTGCAGACGATCATGCACTGGCGGCCCGACACGTGACCGACGCCGGCGATCATTCCCGCGCCGGGCA
Source organism: Sphingomonas sp. (assembly GCA_039926845.1). GTDB lineage: Bacteria > Pseudomonadota > Alphaproteobacteria > Sphingomonadales > Sphingomonadaceae > Sphingomonas. The sequence goes on from JBDSWC010000062.1 coordinate 26,908, forward strand.
CTTCACCCTCGTACAGATCACACGCGGCGAGCTGGCCGATTTCGAGGAACGGCGAGCCGGGATCGAGCAACCGCTCGACGCGGTCCCGCGGGAGCAGCTTGCCGCGCGACGTATGACGCTCGCGGCTCTTCTCGTTGCCGCCCAACGCGGCCTGTGCAACATCGCCGCGCAGCTTTTCAGCAAGGGCTCGATTGTGCGCAGCATTGCTGCGGAACTGGTCGTTGTCGGGCGAAAGCTTGGTGTCGAGGACGGGGGCGCTCATGGCTTTCTGCCTAGCCCCGGCGCCGTCGGTTGGGAAGCTCTGGAAACCTCGTTCGGGTTGGTGTAGCACATAGCTCATACGCTAACACAGGAGGAGCTTGTGAGGCACTGCGCAATCTTGCTCGCGATCTTGTCAGGTTCCGCGTCGATCGCGGCGACACCATCAACAACGCGGACGCCGCAACTCGACCACCCTCGCATTGCCGCGACCCCCGCGTGTACAGTGTCTACGGAGGATAGGGCCTGGATCGGCCGCGCGCTCCAAGCTTGGCGGTATAGCGTAAAGCATATTACCGGAATCCGGTTGGCTCAGCCGTTCAAGGCCGTGTTTTTCGACGCGACATGCACGCTGTCGAACGACAATGCGCTTTCCGTGAACACGTCCGACGCATCGTCGTGGCGCGCGGAGCCTCACCGCGCCACCGTCGCGTTACCGGACGGTTCGACCGTCCCGGTAAAGACGGTCTCTTTTGCCCGCGCGAGCGGTCCGGCGCTGTTCTTTGTGATGTCGATGCCCAGTGTTTGGCGTGCGGGCGGAATCAAGAACGATGCCCTTGGCCTTGAGACGATGATGGTCGCTGTTCTGTTGCACGAAAGCAGCCATGTCTCTCAGTTCGCGACTTATGGCGCTCAAGTAGCTGGACTGGCCGAACGTAATAATTTGCCTCAATCGTTCAACGACGACAGCTTGCAGGAGCGGTTCGAAGGTGACCCGGCGTTTGCTGGCTCGATCGCCCGTGAGACCGATCTGTTCTTTGCTGCGGCCGCGGCTTCCGATCGCGCCACGGCTCTGCGCCTGGCGAAAGAAGCACGCGGGCTGATGCGTGCGCGGACCACGAAATATTTCTCGGGCACCGACGCCTATTTCCGCGAAGCCGAGGACCTATGGCTGACTATGGAAGGCTCCGGGCAATGGGCCGGCTATCACTGGATCATTGATCCGCGGGGCGGAGGTTTTCCGCCGACGTCGCACTCCCCAATTTTGCCAAGCGTAGTAAGTGGTGGTCGCAGAACGAAGGGCTGGCCATTTTTCTCGCGCTGGACCGGCTGGCGACGTTCGACTGGAAGGGTGTGGTGTATCGCGGCGGGTCGGACACCGTGCTGACGTTGCTCGATCGAGCGCTTAACGGTGGATGACACCCGCAGGACACTATTTGCGTGGTGCTAGCGCGCGACGCTTCGTTGGTGTAGCCCATCTCTCATACACTAGTTCAGGAAGAGGGTCTCCGATGAAGCGTTCCATTCTCGCCGCCATGCTGCTCGCCACCACCGCCGGTGGCATCGCCGTGTGGCAATCGCCGGCGATCGGCCAGGCCGTTGCCGGCGCCAAATCCGGCGCCGACCAGACGATGATCGACCGCAACGCCAAACCCGGCGACGATTTCGACGCCTATGCCAACGGCGCGTGGCTCAAGACCGCCGAAATTCCCGCGGATCGCTCGTCGATCGGAACCTCGCTCGATGTGTCGAAGGTTGCCGAAGGGCGCAACGCCGGCATCATCCAGAATGCCGGTGCGGCGAAGGCGAAGGCCGGCACCGACCTTCAGCGCATCGCCGATTATTACGCCGCGTATAACGACACGGCAGGGATCGAGGCGCGGGGTCTCGCGCCGATCCAGCCGACGCTCGCCAGGATCGCTGCGCTCAAGACCAAGGCGCAGTTGTCGGCGACACTCGGGGCCAACATGCGGCCCGATACCGACCCGTTCAACAACAACAATTATGCATCGACCAACAATCTATTCGGGCTGTTCGTCGGCGGTGATCTGAAGCGGGGCACGGTCAACGTGCCCTATCTGATGCAGGGTGGGCTCGGGCTGCCCGACCGCGATTATTACCTCTCGTCCTCGAAGGACATGGCCGAGGTGCGCGAGGGCTATAAAGCCTATGTCGCCAAACTGTTCACGCTGGCCGGAATGAGCGATCCGCAGGCGCGCGCCGACCGCGTGTTCGCGCTCGAGATGAAGATTGCCGAAGCGCAGACCGACATCATCACCGCGCAGGATGCGCACAAGGGCGACAATCCGTGGAAGCGCGCCGACTTCGCCGCCAAGGCACCCGGGATCGACTGGAACGCTTACTGGACCGCGGCGGGCCTGCCCAAGCAGCAGGATTTCATCAACTGGAACCCGGCGACCACGACGAAGCTCGCCGGTCTTGTCGCGAGTGAGCCGATGGCGTCCTGGCAGGACTGGCTGGCCTTCCACCAGATCAACCAGAACACGTCGGTGCTGCCCAAGGCGTTCGACGACGCCTCGTTCAACTTCTTCGGCAAGCAGCTGAGCGGCACGTCGGCGCCGCGCCCGCGCGACAAGCGTTCGATCGGTGCGGTCAACGGTGCATTGGGGTATGAGGTCGGCAAGATCTATGCCGCCAAATATTTCCCGGCCTCGTCGAAGGCGGCGATTAACACGATGGCGAAGAACATCGTCGCCGCGTTCGACCGCCGCATCGTCGCGCTCGACTGGATGGCGCCGGCGACCAAGGCCGAAGCGCGCAAGAAGCTGCAGGTGCTGAAGGTCGGGGTCGGCTACCCGGACGTCTGGCCGATGCGCCCCTATTACGCCGTCAGCGCGACCGACCCGCTGGGCAACCTGACGCGCGCGCGACTGTCCGAATATCGCTACCAGATCGGCAAGATCGGCAAGGCGCCCGACCGCGGCGAATGGTGGATGACGCCCCAGACGGTCAATGCGGTCAACCTCCCGCTCCAGAACGCGCTCAATTTCCCCGCGGCGATCCTTTACACGCCCTTTTACGATGCGGGGTTCGAGGATGCGGCTAATTACGGCGCGATCGGTGCCACGATCGGGCATGAGATCAGCCATAGCTTCGACAACCTCGGCTCGGACTTCGATTCGACCGGCCGCTTGCGCAACTGGTGGACGCCGACCGACCTCGCGCGGTTCGAGGCGTCGGGCAAGTCGCTGGCCGATCAATATGACAAGTATGAAGTCCTGCCGGGCCTCTTCGCCAAGGGCGAGCAGGAACTTGGCGAGAATATCGCCGATACCGCAGGACTGACCGCCTCGTATGAGGCATACCACGCCTCGCTAGGTGGCAGACCGTCGCCTGTGATCGACGGGCTGACCGGCGACCAGCGCTTCTTCCTGGCCTTCGCGCAGAGCTGGCGGACCAAGATGCGCGACCGTTCGATCCGCGCGCGGATCGCGACCGACGTCCATGCGATTGCGCCGTTGCGCGTCGAAACCGTCCGCAATCTCGACGCGTGGTACGATGCGTTCGGGATCAAGCCGGGCGACAAGCGCTACCTGGCGCCCAAGGATCGCGTCCACGTCTGGTAGGATTGTGTCGGCGCGGGCATGCTAGCCCGCGCCGATCAGTTCGCGCCCGATCAGCATACGGCGGATTTCGTTGGTCCCCGCCCCGATGTCGAGCAGCTTGGCGTCGCGCCAATAGCGCTCGACCGGCCAGTCCTTGGTGTAACCCGCGCCGCCGAGCGCCTGGATCGCTTCGCCCGCGACCTTCACCGCGCTCTCGCTCGCCAGCAGAATCGCGCCCGCCGCGTCGAACCGCGTCGTCAGCCCGGCGTCGCAATTCTTCGCGACCGCATAGACATAGGCACGCGCCGAATTGAGCGCGACGTACATGTCGGCGACCTTGGCCTGGATCAGCTGGAACTGGCCGATCGCCTTGCCGAACTGCTTGCGCTCACGGACATAGGGCACGACCACGTCGAGGCACGCCTGCATGATGCCGAGCTGGATGCCGGCAAGCACGGTGCGCTCGTAGTCGAGCCCCGACATCAACACGCCGACGCCGCCGTTGAGCGGGCCCATCACATTTTCCTCGGGCACTTCGCAATCGTCGAACACCAGTTCGGCGGTCGGCGATCCGCGCATCCCGAGCTTGTCGATCTTCTGGCCGATCGAGAAACCCGGCATGTCCTTTTCGATCAGGAAAGTGGTAATCCCGCGCGATCCTTCGCCGGTCTTGGCGTAGACGACAAGCGTGTCGGCATAAGCGGCGTTGGTGATCCAGAATTTGGTGCCGTTGAGCACATAGCCGCCCTGGACCTGCTCGGCCTTGAGCCTCATCGAGACGACGTCCGACCCGGCGCCGGATTCCGACATGGCGAGGCTGCCGACATGCTCGCCGGAGATCAGTTTGGGGAGATATTTGGCCTTCTGCTCGGGCGAGGCCCAGCGGCGGATCTGGTTGACGCACAAATTGGAGTGCGCGCCGTAGCTGAGCCCGATCGACGCCGAGGCGCGGCTGACTTCCTCGCACGCGATGACGTGCTCGAGATAGCCGAGGCCGAGGCCGCCATCCTCCTCGCCGACAGTGATGCCGTGGAGGCCCAACTCGCCCATCGCCGGCCACAGCTCGCGCGGGAACCAGTCCTCATGATCGATCTTCGCGGCGAGCGGCGCGATCCGGTCGGTCGCGAACCGCCGTGTCGTGTCGCGGATCATGTCGGCGTTTTCGCCGAGGCCGAAATCCAGGGTCTGGTCCATATAGTCTCCGTTCGCCCCGAGCTTGTCGAAGGGCCGCACTTTCTGTCTAACCTGTGAGGGAAGGGCAGGGCTTCGACAAGCTCAGCCCGAAACGGGAGGGTGTGCATGTCCGGTTTTTTTCGCCGCAAGATCATCACCGAACAGCCGCCCGAGCATCAACTTGCGCGCACGTTATCATGGCCGCACCTCGTCGCGCTGGGCGTCGGGGCAATCGTCGGCACCGGCATCCTGACCTTGATCGGGGTCGGCGCGGATCGCGCGGGACCGGCGGTGTTGCTGAGCTTCGTCGTGGCCGGCGCGATCTGCGCGTGTGCGGCGCTGTGCTATGCCGAGATGGCGACAATGATCCCGGCGTCGGGCAGTGCCTATACCTATAGCTATGCGACGTTGGGCGAAGTGATCGCCTGGGTGGTGGGCTGGTCGCTGATCCTCGAATATTCGCTGGTGGTGGCGACGGTCGCAGTTGGCTGGGCGGGATATGCCAACGGGTTTCTCGATGCGCGGGGGGGGGGGTTGCCCAACTATTTGACGCACGGCCCGGTGGTAGGCGGCGCGTTCGGGATCAACCTGTTGGCGATCGTGATCATCGCGATCGTCGCTGCATTGCTGATGCTCGGCACGCGCGAGAGCGCTCGGATCAATACCGGACTGGTAATCCTCAAGATCGCGACGCTGACGTTGTTCGTCGCGTTTTCGCTGCCCCATTTCGACGCCGCCAACCTGCATCCGTTCGCGCCGCTGGGCTATGGCAGCACGGTGGGAGCGGGGGGCGTGAAGTACGGGATGATGGGCGCGGCGGCGATTATCTTCTTCGCCTTCTACGGGTTCGATGCGATCTCGACCGCGGCGGAGGAAACCAAGAACCCCGACCGCGATCTGGCTATCGGGATCGTCGGGTCGATGGTCGCGTGCACGATCATCTATCTGATCGTCGCGGCGGCGGCGGTGGGGGCGCTGCATTACACCAAGTTCGCCGACAGCCCCGAGCCGCTGGCGCTGATCCTGCGCGGGATCAAGCAGGACACGGTCGCCGCCATCGTCGCGGCGGCGGCGGTTATCGCCTTGCCGACGGTGATCCTCGGCTTCCTCTACGGCCAGAGTCGCATCTTCCTGGTGATGGCGCGCGACGGGTTTCTGCCGACGAGCCTTGCCAAGGTGTCGACGCGCGGCACGCCCGCGCGGATCACCGCGGTGACGGCGGTGCTGGTCTCGATCCTCGCCGCGCTCACGCCGCTCGACGTCATCGCCAGTCTGGCCAATGCCGGGACGCTGTGCGCGTTCATCGCGGTGGCGGTGTGTGTGCTCGTGCTCAGGCGGCGCGAGCCCGACGGACGGCGGCCGTTCCGCACCCCGCTCGCGTGGGTGGTCGCACCGGGCGCGATCCTCGGTTGCCTCTATCTGTTCACCAGTTTGCAGAGCATCACGCAGATCTCGTTCTTCGTGTGGAACGCGATCGGGCTGGCGATCTACTTCCTTTACGCGCGGCGGCGTTCGCTAGTCGCGTAGCGCCCAGCGCACCGTCTCGGCGATACCGCGCGTGCCGAGGCGAATCGCGGGCTTGGTCAGCGTCGGGGTCGGAAGGCCATGCATCCGCCGCGCCCAATCGGGCAGCAATTCGATGGCGGCGTTCATCATCAGCGCCTGGAACGGCAGCAGCGCCAGGCTCGGCGCGCGCTGGTGCAGCAGCAGGTGGAGCACTTCGCGGCTGCGCTCGTCGGATTTCAGCTCGGGCAGGAAACCCGCGATCAACGCTTCGGCGTCGGCGCGGCTGTGCGGGACGGGATCGGCGCCGAGCAATTCGCCGATGATGGCGATCTCGGCGAAATAGCGATCCTGATCGGCGACGCTCATTCCCGGCTCGCCGTAGCGAATCCATCCGGCGAGAAAACTCGTCGCCTCCGCGACGTGCACCCAGGCGAGTAGCCGAGGATCATTGGCCGAATAGGGCGTGTCGTCCGGGAGGATCCCGGACACCTTGTCGTGGATATGCCGCACCCGCGCGATCTGTGCCTCGGCCGCGGCACGCGTCTCGAACGTCGTCTGGGCGATGAACCGCGCGGTGCCGCGCAGCCGCGCGTTCATGTCGTCGCGAAACCCCGAATGGTCCCACACCCCGGCGAGCACCTTGGGGTGCAGCATCTGGAGCATCAGCGCGGCGATCCCGCCGACCATCGTCCCCGTCACGTCGATATGGACGCGCCAGCTCACCGAATCGGGCGCGAACAGCCCGCTACCGTCGCGCGCGATCTCGATCCGCGGGTTCGCCGGGTCGGATAACAATCCGCGAATCTGGCGGGCGATGGCAGAGCGGATGCCAAGCATTACGCGACGATAGGGAGCCGCGCGGCGAAGCGCGAGGGGGCTTTCAGGCCGTTGTTGCGAGCAGCGGATAGATGTCGCGCCGCTCCATCGCGAGCAGCGCCTTTACCTGCGCCGCGATAGCCCGCGTTGCCTCGCGATAGCCGCTCCAGTCGGCGGCGATCCGCGCGCCGCTCCATTCGCCGATATGGCGGTTCGACGCGGCGAACATGTCGCCGATCCGCTGGCGAAGCTGGCGCGCGGCGGCGCCGTGCGCGGGCGTAGGGCCGCTTGCGAGCAGCGGGCATAGTTTGGCGTCGACAAACGTCAGCCGCGCTCGCGCGGTTCGCGCCAGCAACGCGCGACGCTTGGCGAGGTCGATCAGGTTAGGTTCGTCGGTACGAAGCGCCGCTTCGAGCGCCTGAATATCCGCCTGAAACTGCGCGTTGATGTCGTCGAGTTCAGCGGCGAGCGCCAGCGTCATGAAAATACCTTCGCGTTCCGGCAAATTGGCCGGAACGAGCCTTCGATCGATTTTTAATTCCGCCCCCGGCGATTGCGCCGCCACCCATCGCTCTATTGGCGAAATGGTGACGCGAGCACACGAGAGCGGACTAAGCTCTAGCGCGCTTTTTCCCTGCTTTGCAGGGATTATACAGGGAAAAACGAAAATTTCAGGCTAGTTGTCCCGCTTTTCTAGTGGGAAAGGCATTGGATCGACGGGGAAAAATCGCAATTTCCCTGTGCTGCGGAACAGGGAAAACAGCGCCGTTATCAGGCAACAAGACCTCGTGTTTCGCTACTTAAACGGAAAGATCGCCAATTCGCCAGGGCGCGGCCGGCGATGTCGTCGGCCAGAGGAAAAGCTCCGTAAACGCAGCATCGGCTGCCGCCAAGGCCATCGCAATCGCGACCGAGCCGAACCATCCCCTCTTCCCAGTTTGTGGGAAAGTAGTGGGAAGAAGATTGAGTTTTGGCACGTCACCCTCGTTTTCTGCGCACTAGCGCCCGCGACATAGGACGAGAAAATCTCCATCTTCCCATTGTCTCATTAGGTGGGGAAAAAATGTCGTTCTCTGGGAAAAGCGGAACTATTTCGGAGGCCGATCGGGAATGCGCCTCGTGGCGAGACGAGTTTGGTCGAATTTGCGCCTGCATCCGTCGTCCGACGGTAAACTGGTGCAGATCTCAGCGGCGGACAAGCATCACCGACGAGCGCACAAAGGCGACGTGTCAGCCGAGGGGTCCCAAAACATTACCTCAGTTCCAGCTACTTAAGCACATGATTCCACTATCTCGCACTCGACTTCCGCGCCTCACCGAGCAATCCAGACTGCATCGTAACGAACGAGGTGGCGATGACAGCGGATACCATTGCGAGGGTGAACAACCGAATTAAGAGATTGGCTACCCTGTCGTCGGCCCAGCTGACTGATCAATGGGATAGAACATTTCGATCGGACGCACCGCCTTGGCCGCCGGACCTGCTTCGTCGCGCAATCGCTAATCGTTGGCAGGAAGCGGTGCTTGGCGGCCTCCCGCCGGATGTATCCAGCCAGATTGATCGACTGGTACGGGATTGGGAGCGTGCGGCGCGCAATCAGACAAAGATAGGAGTACGGTATGTGCGCCATTGGGGAGGAGAAGTTCACCATGTTGCAACTGTCGAAAGCGTTTTGAATACCGGGGGACAAGCTATCGGTCGCTGAGTGCCGTCGCCGAACAAATCACTGGCGTGCACCGATCCGGCCCTCATTTTTTGGCGTTGCGAGGTGACTGTTGCATCGTCCTGCGATGACCGACTGAAGGTAAAACGGTGCGCGATTTACACGAGAAAATCGACCGACGAAGGCCTCGACAGCGAATTTAACACACTCGACGCCCAGCGCGCGTCGTGCGCTGCCTTCATCGCCAGCCAGGTTCATGAAGACTGGATCGAACTAAGCGCCGCTTACGACGATGGAGGCTATTCCGGCGGCAGCCTCGATCGTCCCGCCTTTCAGCGACTACTGACGGATGTCAGGGACGGCAAGATCGACGTGATTGTCGTCTACAAGGTCGATCGCCTGACGCGCAGCCTGCTCGATTTTGCGCGCATCGTTGCGGTCCTAGAAGCCTCGGGCGCCAGCTTTGTCTCGATCACTCAGGCGTTCAACTCGACGACGAGTATGGGACGGTTGACCCTCAACGTGTTGCTATCATTCGCCCAGTTTGAACGCGAGATCGCAAGCGAGCGAGTTCGCGACAAGATAGCTGCTTCCAAGGCCAAGGGTATATGGATGGGCGGAGTTGTACCCTTAGGTTATGACGTTGTGGATCGGTGCCTCGTCCGAAACGAGAGCGAGGCGAACATTATTCGCCATATTTTCGACCGATATCTCGACGACATCAGTGGGCGTTCACTAGTGCGAGAGCTCGCGCAACGCGGCCTTAGAAGTAAGCTGCGCTGGCGGAAGGGTGAAAAGAGAGGCGATTGCCTCATCAGCCTCAGCGCACTGTATGCGATCCTTAAGAACCCACTTTACATGGGTAAGATCGCGCACGGCAGCACGCATTATGACGGCAAGCATGACGCGATTGTCGATGAAGCCACCATTGAACGTGTCCGCCTCAAGCTTGAACAAAGTCGGGTCGCTCGGCACCTGCGCGCCGACGCGACCGAGCCTTCGCCATTGGCAGGACTATTGGTCGACAGCCACGATCGTGCAATGTCGCCGAGCCATACCCAACGTCGCAGGCGACGCTATCGTTATTACGTGTCGAAGGACCCTGTAGGTCAGGAAAGCAGAGAAACGTGGCGTGTGAGCGCCAACGAACTTGAACGGTTGGTAGCGGATTGTCTGATTGACACGGTCGAGCGCGCGGTCACAGATTCCATGTCGTGCGAAACCACTGACGCCGGAAAGCTAATCGCTATTAGTGCGGCGGGCCGAGCGGCGATCGACGCTCTGCGGAACTCGCCCTCGCTTGAATGCCGAGCAATTCTGCGATCGACGATCGCGAAGGTAATTGTGGGCGAAAAGGACATCACGGTCTGCGGATCTCTCCAAGCGCTGAACTTGACGGCGCCGGAATCAGCAGAGTTCCGTGTTACTGCGCTGACAAGGGGGTCCGACAAGGACGGACGTTAAAGCTGGTAATCCCGCCGCCAGATAGCGCCCCGCCAGCCGATGCCGCATTCGTGCGGCTTATCACTCAAGGTTTCGCAATCCGTCAACGCCTAGACCGGGGCCAAAGTATTGCCGACATAGCCGCCGAGGCCGACCTGCACCCGGCCTACATTGTGGACCTCGCTCGTGTCTCCTACCTGGCCCCGACGATAGTGTCGTCACTAGTCCAAGGTACGCATCCAGATGGGTTGTCCAGAAAACGATTGATGGGTACCTCGAGTGTCCCGTTGCACTGGCATCTTCAGCGGGAGCTATTTTTGGCCGCGAAAGTTTAGAAGTCTGCGACTGCGCGAAAGCAGTCCGGCCAAAGGCACTTGCTCGCCGACTGGCTCATTCAAACGAGTCTACGCTAACTAATCCGGACTGCTACACCGTGTAATTGCGGCCTATGCATTTCGTCCCCGCTCTGCCGGCGCGCATAGCCGCATGGCGGCAGCCCCCAGCGCCTCAGAGAGTAAATCCCAAAATATCCTCGCTCGCAGATCGCCTGCTACTAAGACCGGACATTTGGTCGGGATAATATCGCCACTGCATCGGGTGCCGGCCGCCCGTGGAAAGGGCCGCCGGTCTTTCGACCGACGGCCCTTGCCTAAAGTTAGGATTAAGCCTTAGGCGAAGCGAACACGCGCGGTAACCTTGCGGTTGCGACGCATCGCCCCACCCATAAGACCGAAACCGACGATCATCATTGCCCAGGTCGTCGGCTCCGGCACTGGCAACAGCGCCTGGTAGATTGTCGCCGTAGAAGTGTTGCCGTAGGTCAGCGCGTTCGTGCTGAGGTTCCAGCCCATCGCGTCGAACGCTGCGAGGTCGAGTCCGGTGATGTAACCGGTCTGACCGAAGCAGAAGGTCGGATCCATGATGCCGTTGCCGATCTGGCATCCGGCCGTATCCTTCCAGTGCGACGCCTGCTGCCCGTCGCCGTTGTAGCGACCTTGCGAGAAGGTATTGTTGAACAGCGCGGTGGCGCCACCGTCGATCGAGAAGTATTTCGCACCGCTGACGGTGCCGGCCGACAGATCGCGCGCAGCGCCGCCGGCCACGAGGTTAGTCGGATCGGCGCTATAGCGGAACATGTCGAGAGCCGAGTAGATCGACGTATCGTTCAGGCTATAATGCAACGTGCCTTCGTTCGGGCTCGTGCCGGGGCCTTCGCCATAGACATCGAGGAAATCGACGCCCGAGACGAAACCGAGCGCGTGGCCGATCTCGTGGATAGCAACGCCAATGAAGTCGAACGTGTTGGCGGTGATCCCGTCGGTCGGATCAAAGTCGAACCCGAAGTTGCTGCTGAAGGTTACGGTGCCGTCGAGCGACCCGGCGTTCACGCCGGTTGCGGTGCCACCGATCGCCTTGATGAGCGACGAATTCAAATACAGCACCTTGGTGCTGGTCGTCGCTGCATTGTCGTAGCGCAGGGTGGTGAGATCGTCGTTGCCAGTGGCCGCGTTGACGCCGTTGGTGATGAAGCTAGCGCCGCCGCCGGTCAAGGTCGGCAGGACCGCGGTCGTGTCAATGATCGAGGCGCTCTTGGTCGCATTGACGCGAGCTTCCCAAGCCGCGGTCGTAACATCGGCGCGCGTGCTGCCTGTCGAACCGATGACGTTCGGGGCGAGCGCGGCCGTGCCAACCTTTAGATTGATCGTCGCGTTGTTAGTGAGGATCGAGCTCCAATAGGCCGCGGCGATCTGGAACCCCAGCTTGAACTGGGCAATCTGCGCCGGAGTGCCGGTAAACCCGTTGTCGATCAGATTGATGGTCGGGCCGGCGTAGGCCGGCGCTGCAACTAGCACGCTCGCCGCAACGCTGCATGCCAGCAAGTTCTTCATACGCATAAGAAATCCCCCAAAACTCTAATGTCCCGGTCAACGCCGTTAACGGTTTATTCATCTGGTCTAGGGGCGGCGCTGTCAATGCGGTATCCATCGGGAACAGGAAAAAATCCGGTAGAATCTGTCCCTTGACGAGACACATCCGGCTATCGCTTGGACCGAAAGGTAGACGCGTAGGAAATTTCACCGGCCGCGCCTACGACCGCCTGTCGCGATGATGCGTTCGTCGCTAGCTTGCGCGGCAAAGCGCAGGCGAGCTACGCTATGGAACGATCATGTCCGGCACCGCTCCACCAAGCAATTAGGTGCGACAAAATTAACTCACGTCAAGGACGCGCTGGTGAGTGAATTAGTTCTGGTCTCGACGCACTCCGCACGCGACGCCGTGAGCGTGTGCCCGCATTGTGGGGCTGACCTGCCGCCTGTTACAGAAAAGCAGGTGGTACGCCGACCATTTAAGTTCCGGCCGGGAGACGGCATGTACGTCGGCGGGATGAGGCTACGCTGTAGGGCCCAAGTTCATAAGGTAATCGGAATAGTTTTTCGCGCGGCGCCTGAGATCGTATCGAAGGAAGATATCGCGAGCAGATTGCGTTATACTGGCAGCATGCCGCTCAGGTTGGTTGATGTGTACCTCACTCAAGCGCGAAAAGCAGCCCGCGAGCTTGGTGAAGAACTCCCTATCATCACCGTAATTGGGCAGGGGGTGCGCTGGGGAGAGCCATCGTAGCCGCGAGGTGCTGTCAGTCTAAAGCGAACTCGTCTTTCGATGATGGACCTCGATCTTTGAGGACAGCATCCTAGCTTGTGTGCGCCGTTCAGTTTTGTGCGCCGACTGACTGCGGATACGGCGGCGAGGGTGAATAACCGCATCAAGGGATTGGCCACGCTGTCTGCGGCCCAGCTGACTGATCAATGGCACCGGACGTTCCGATCAGAGGCTCCATCTTGGCCGCCCGATCTTCTCCGCCGAGCAATCGCCAATCGGTGGCAGGAAGCGGTCCTGGGTGGCCTCTCGCCGGATGTATCCAGTCATCCAGCGAACTCGAACGGCTGTGCTCGACTGTCTCATCCGCGAAGTGGAGCGTGGAATTGCGGCGTGCTCATCAAGCACAAGCATAGCTCCCGATAAGCTACTTGGTTTGCAGGTGGCTGGTCGAACGATGATCGACACGCTTCGCCGCGGGGCGCTCCCCAGCAAGTCGAGCGCTTCTTTGTGCAGCGATCAACAAAGTGATTGTCGGCGAAACCAGCATCATAGTGTGCGAGTCGCTCAAAGCACGGTGTTTGGTAACCCCGGAAGCGCCCGAGTTCTCTGTGACCGCACCTACGAGAGCTGTCCGACGCGGACGCACGCTCAAATTAATGATTCCGCCGCCTGACAGCGCCATGCCGGCCGATGCGCCGTTTGTCCGTTTGATCGCGCAAGCGTTCGCGATCCGTCGAAGCCTCGAATCCGGGCGGACAATAGCGGCGATAGCCGCAGAGGTTGAGCTGCACCCGCGCTATATTGTGAACTTGGCCCGCGTTTCGTACCTTGCTCCAGCGGTGTTGACATCGCTCGTAAGGGAACTCACCCTGATGCCCTATCGAGAAAAGGGCTGATGGATACCCCGAAAATTCCCTTGCACTGGCATCTACAACGCGAGCTGCTTTTAGCCCCGACCGATCAGGCGGCGGTCGCGAGCAACGGATAGATGTCACGCCGTTCCATCGCGAGCAGCGCCTTCACCTGCGCCGCGATCGCACGGGTAGCCTCGCGATAGCCATTCCAATCGGCGGCGATGCGCGCGCCGCTCCATTCGCCGATATGACGGTTTGACGCCGCGAACATGTCGCCGATCCGCTGGCGAAGCTGGCGCGCGGCGGCACCATGCGCCGGGGTTGGGCCGCTTGCGAGCAGCGGGCACAGCTTAGCGTCGATAAACGCTAGCCTTGCTCGCGCGGTTCGCGCCAGCAACGCGCGACGCTTGGCGAGGTCGATCAAGTTAGGCTCGTCGGCACACAGCGCCGCTTCCAGTGCCTGAACGGCCGCCTGAAATTGCTCGTTGAGTTCATCGAGTTCAGCGGCGAGCGCCAGCGTCATGAAAATACCTTCGCGCTCCGGTAAATCCCGGAGCGAGCCTTTTAATCGATTTAAATCCGCTCCGGCGATTGCGCCGCCACTCATCGCTCTATTGGCGAAATGGTGACCCCTACGGGGCTCGAACCCGTGTTTCAGCCGTGAAAGGGCCGCGTCCTAACCACTAGACGAAGGGGCCATCGCTGGCGCGGCTCGCCGGTTAGGCAAAGCGGGGCGCGGGGTCAACCCGCCGGTGGCTAATCTGCCCAGGCCGCATCGTCGAGATGAAGTTCGGCGGCGGGCCGCGAGCCCCAGTCATCGACCTTCGGACGACCGGCCAGCCACAGTTTGCGATGCGACGGCGCCTGGAGCAGCGCCTGACCGAGCGCGGTGTCGGCACTGCGGAACGCCATCGCCTTCAGGCTGCGGCCGTCGTCACCCGCCATGATCGCGCGGACGTGGCCGTTGCCGACGACATCGACCTTGATCGCGCGGAACGGCCCCGCGACGACGCGCGGTGCCGGCCAGCCCATGCCGTAGGGACCACCACCGTCGATCGTCTCGCACAGCATTGGGGTCACCCCACCGGGGGCGAGCAACGCGTCGACCAGCAACGCGCGATCGGCGGTCGATCGGGCGACGGCGGCGGCCAGGCGTTCTTCGAGGAACGCGGCGAAGTCGGCGAGGCGGTTCTCGGCGATAGTCAGTCCCGCCGCCATCGCGTGACCGCCGCCTGCGCCGAGCAGCCCCGCTTCCTTGGCCGCCAGCACCGCCGCGCCGAGATCGACACCGGAAATCGACCGCCCCGATCCCTTGCCGACGCCGTGCTCGTCGATCGCGATCACGATGGTCGGAATGCCCAGCGTTTCCTTCAGCCGTCCGGCAACGATGCCGATCACGCCGGGGTGCCAGCCCTTGCCCGCGACCACGGCAACCGAAGCGCCGCGCGGCAGAATTTCGGCTTCCTGCTGAACAATCGCCTCGATCGCGCGGCGTTCCTCGTTGAGGCGGTCGAGCTCGGCGGCGATCGTGCGCGCCTCCATGGGATCGTCGGTCGTGAGCAACCGCACGCCGAGATCGGCGCGGCCGACGCGACCGCCGGCGTTGATCCGCGGGCCGAGCGCGAAGCCAAGGTCGCTGCAGGTCGGCGCGCGCGTCAGCCGCGCAGCCTCGGCGAGCGCGATGAGGCCGACGTTGCGGCGCTGCGCCATGACCTTCAGGCCTTGGGCGACGAACGCGCGGTTGAGCCCCTTCAATTGCGCCACATCAGCGACGGTGCCGAGCGCGACGAGGTCGAGCAGGTCGAGCAATCGCGGCTCCTGGCGGTCAGCGAAGAATCCGCGACCGCGAAGCTCGCGGATCAAAGCCGCGCCAAGCAGGAAAGCGACGCCGACCGCCGCCAGATGCCCGTGCTGTTTACCCTCGCGTTCGTCGAGCCGATTGGGGTTCACCAGCGCAAGCGCATGGGGGAGGGCGGTCGCGCATTGGTGGTGATCGACGACGATCACGTCCACCCCGGCGTCGCGCGCCATGTCGAGCGCCTCGAACGCCTGCGCGCCGCAATCGACCGTGACGATCAGCGACGCGCCGCCCGCCGCGATCCGCACCAGTGCTTCACCCGACGGCCCGTATCCTTCCATCAACCGGTCGGGGATATATGCCTTCGGATCGAGCCCGAGCCCGCGCAGCAACCGGATCATCAGCGCCGCCGAGGTCGCGCCATCGACGTCGTAATCGCCGAATATCGTGACCGATTCGCTCGTTTGAACGGCGTCCGCGAGCCGCGCCGCCGCCTTGTCCATGTCGTTGAAGATCGACGGGTCGGGCATGAAGTCGCGAATGCTCGGCGAGCGGTTCGCATCGAGATCGTCGCGCGCCACGCCTCGCGAAAGGAGCAACTGCGTCACCAGATCGTCGGGCTGGAAGCCCGGATCGCGCGCATCGGCGGCGAGCGCCCGCCAGCGCCACGGCTGGCCGAGGATCGATCGGGTGATGTTGAGGATGGTGTCGGTCACGGAGCCACCAGCCTTAGGCGCGCCACCGCCGTTGCGCCAGCGCAGCTAGTTGAGGAGCCAGGTGCCTTCGCGGAACCACTTGGTGATGATGTATTTGACGCCCTTCACCACCGGCATGCCTT
This sequence comes from Sphingomonas sp., assembly GCA_039926845.1. Lineage (GTDB taxonomy): Bacteria > Pseudomonadota > Alphaproteobacteria > Sphingomonadales > Sphingomonadaceae > Sphingomonas. Next base: position 43,146 of record JBDSWC010000062.1, read on the forward strand.
CGTGCAGCGTCAGCGTATTAGGGCTGCCGTCGGCGCGCATGTTGTTCCACGCGAGCAGCAAGCCTCGGCGTGGCGCGACGCGTAAGCCCGCTTCGGGAAACCAGGTCGCGCCGCCTTCCTCGACATCGTTGAGGTAGATCATCGCGGTCCAGGTTCGTTGCCCTCCGCTGCGCTTCATCTCGGGCCAGTATTTCTGGTTTTGGTGGAAAAAATCGTGATGCGCGCGGAATTGCTGGCCGGGAGCGTAACGCTGGCCCTGCATCGTCTCGCCGCTGACGGCGGGCAGGCCGAGCAACTCGGCGATCGCGGTGTCGATCGGCAGCACATCGGGCGAGTAACGATCCATGTCGCAGCTTTCGCTGGTGCGGAACCCGTAATCTTCTTGCTCCGGTCGGTCGGACAACAGGGTGGAGGGACGGCGATTGCCGTCGATGACGCCGATCAACGTCTCGCACTGTTTGGCGTCGAGGAAGTCGAGATAATAATAGGCTTGCGCCGCGCCGACCAACGCCGGCTGGACGCGCGGATTGGCCTCTAGCCGCGCAGCGACGCTTTGGCCGATACGGGCGCGGTCGCGGGACGGACCGCCGGCGGAAATCTTCTTGGTGCCTAGCATGGCGGTTTTCTTCGCTGCCTTGTCCGAAAAGGCAAGGGCCCGGGAACGAATTCCCGAGCCCCGACCCTCACGCGACGATCTCAGTAGAAGATGTCGTAGACCGTATCGACGACTTCGCCGGTATAGATATCCACCAGCAGCGCGTCGTTGTAATAGCGCACCCAGCGATACTCGCCGTCGGCCTCCGGCAGGCGATAATTATAGGGATCGTCGATCCAGTAGCTCTGGCTGAACAGCACCTGGTCGAGCAGTAAGCCGATCGAGAAACGACGATAGCCGTAGCTCCAGCCATAGGGCGCGTAATAGCGCGGCAGGCGGAAGGCATTGCGGTTCGACGTGCGGTAACGCTGCCAATCATACTGATTGTTGCTACGCCAGCCGCGGTTCCAGTTGCCGCTGCGGTTGCCGTCATTGCCGCGCCAGTTGTTGCTGTTGCCGTTCCAGTTGCGGTTGTTGCCGTTGTCGCGCCAGCCGTTGTTGTTGCGGTTGCCGTCGAAACGATTGCGATCGGCGCGCGCGCGGGCTTCGGCTTGTGCGCGAGCCTGGTCGTTCGCGTCGGGCGTCGCGCCGCCATTGCGACCGGCCCAGCCACCGAAACGACCCCCATTGGTGTTGCCGCCATTGCCGTTCCAGCGACCGCGGTCTGCGCGGGCTTGCGCCTCAGCCTGCGCACGGGCCTGGTCGCCGCCGCCGCCGCCGGCATTGCCGCCAGTGCGGCCGGCCCAGCCACCAGTGCCGCCATTTCGGCCGGCCCAGCCGCCAGAACGGTTGCCGCCGTCGCCGCGCGCTGCGGGTGCCGGAGCGGGAGTCGGCGTGGGGGTCGTGGTGTTGCCATCTCCACGGCCATGCCAGCCACCGCCATTTCCGCGGTTGCCGCCATTGTTGCTTTGGGGCTGACTTGCGCCCGAATCCCCGCCGCGACGGCCACGCCAGCCGTCGCGATCCTGCGCAGAGGCCAGCGCTGGCACGATTGCCGCCGCCGCGATCAGGCCGAGAAGAAAAGTCTTACGCATCCACCTAACTCCATCCGCCGGCGCACAAGCCGGCCCATCGATGACGCCCTTCTGCCCGAGTCGCGCTGACGCGTTCCTGAATTGGCCCGTCAGCCAAATGAAAGAATTCTACGGCGTGGGAGTCAATGCAGGCACAATGCGCGCAGCGTCGGAGGGATCAACGCCGGGGCGGGGACTGGACACTGTGTCCTCCCCGCGTTGGATCCGGCCGGCTCGTTGAATGGCCTCGACGAGGCGGGGATAGATGCCGCAGCGGCAGATGTTGGCGATTCCGGTGCGGATTTGATCCTCTGTCGGGCGCGGATTGTTCCGCAGCAGCACGGATCCGGCCATTACCATGCCGGGGATGCAGAAGCCGCATTGACTGACGTTTTCGGCGAGGAATGCGGCTTGAATCGGGTGACTGCGGTCGTGCGACAGGCCCTCGATCGTTGTGACGAAGCTGCCCTCGATCGATCCGATCGGGACCTGGCAGGCCCTTTTCGCGTTGCCATCGACATCGACGATGCACGCGCCGCAATGCCCGGTGCCGCAGCCATATTTGGTGCCGGTCAAGTTCGACGCGTCGCGTAGCGCGAACAGCAAGGGCGTCGCCGGGTCCATGCGATATTCGACCGGCTGGTTGTTGACGGTGAATTTGGTCACCGCGCACCGATAAGCGGAAACGCGCCGTTTCCGCTAGCGCCATTGTCGTGCCGGAGGGGCGGGCCGATATGCCGTCCATGACACTCCCCGCGCTGTTCGTGCCGCATGGCGGCGGCCCTTGCTTCTTCATGGACTCCGACGGCGGCCCGTCCGACCCGATGTGGCAGCCGATGGAGGCCTATCTTGCCGGCTTGATCGTAAGCCTGCCCGAGCGGCCCAAAGCGATCCTGCTCGTGTCGGGACATTGGGAAGAGGAGACGATTACGCTCCACACGGGCGAGTGCCCCGGATTGCTCTACGACTATCACGGCTTTCCCGAGCACACCTATCACTTGCGCTGGGATGCGCCGGGGGCGCCCGACGTCGCACAACGCGCCGCCACCCTGCTACGCGCCGCCGGGCTCGAAACGCGAGAAGAGCATGAGCGCGGCTGGGACCATGGGGTGTTCATCCCGATGAAGGTCGCCGTGCCAGATGCCGACATTCCGCTCGTCCAGATGTCGCTGCGTGCCGATCTCGATCCCGCGGACCATATCGCGATCGGTCGTGCGCTCGCGCCGCTCCGCAACGAAGGCGTGCTGATCGTCGGGTCGGGGATGAGCTTTCACAATCTGCGTGTGCGCGGCGCGCAAGCCGTCGCGCCGAGCGCGGAATGGGATGCTGCGCTGACCGCTGCGGTGACCGATCCCGACCCGACGCGGCGCGCCGAACGCGTTGCCGGCTGGGCAACGCTCCCCCACGCAAAGTTCGCGCACCCGCGCGAGGAGCATTTGCTCCCGCTGATGGTGGCGCTCGGCGCGGGCGGCGAGGGGCCGGCGGTGCGCGATCACGCCAGCGACGTGCTGGGGTGGCACGTGTCCGGCTACCGCTTCGGCTGATAACGTTCACAATCGCGTGCGCACAGCGGGTTGCGGCGCGACGGAAGCTGGTCCATCAAGGCGCTCGAAACCGGTTCCAGACCGGTCGCAGGGAGAGCGGGTTCATGGCTATCAATCCGGGCACCACGTCGTCGGCCAATCCGGAAGCGGTGGATGCGACGCACGAAGGGGTAAACGCCCCCGACCTTCAGGTGTTCGTGTTCGCGCTGTTCTTCATCTTCGGCGGCATCACCAGCCTGAACGACGTCATCATTCCCAAGCTGAAGGAGCTGTTCACGCTCAACTTCTTCCAGGCGTCGCTGGTCCAGGTGTGGTTTTTCATCGCCTATGCGGTGGTGGGCATCCCGGGCGCCCGGCTGGTCAAGCGGATCGGCTACATGCGCGGCGCGGTGGCGGGGCTGGTCACGATGATCCTCGGCTGCCTCTTGTTCATCCCGGCCAGCCAGACCGCGACGTTCGGCGTGTTCCTGCTGGCCTATTTCGTCCTCGCGACCGGCGTCGTGCTCGTCCAGATCGTCGCCAATCCGTTGATCAGCCTGCTCGGTCCGCCGCGCACGGCGTCGAGCCGCCTGACCTTCGCGCAGGCGTTCAACTCGCTCGGCACGACGATCTTCCCTTACTTCGGCGCGATCCTGATCCTTGGCGGCTTGGCGGCGGTCAGCGCCACGCAGCTTTCGGGACCGGCGCTCGATGCCTATCGAACCCAGGAATCGCAGGCGATCGTCCACGGCTATCTCGGTATCGCCGCCGCACTGGCAGTCGTCGCCGCCGTCGTGTGGCTGTTCCGCAACCGCCTCAAGGGCGAGAAACACGAGTCGTCGAGCCTCGCGCAGGGTCTGGCGCTGCTCAAGCGGACGCGGTTCGGCTTCGGCGCACTGTGCATCTTCCTCTATGTCGGCGCGGAGGTTGCGATCGGGAGCTTCCTCGTTAGCTATTTGATCCAGTCGAACGTGCTCGGACTTTCGCAGGAGGCCGGTGGTAAACTGATCCCGATTTATTGGGGTGGCGCGCTGATCGGCCGGTTCATCGGCTCGGCGGTGCTGAGGGTCGTCAATCCGGGCAAGGTGCTGACGTTCACCGCGATCGGGGCCATCCTCCTGATCCTGATATCGACGAACACGACCGGCACGATTTCCGGCTATAGTTTGTTGGCGGTCGGTCTGATGAATTCGATCATGTTCCCGACGATCTTCACCTTGGCCTGCGAAAAGCTTGGTCGCCGTGCGGCGGATGGGTCGGGCATCATCAACGTGGCGATCGCGGGCGGTGCGGTCATCCCCGCGATCTACGGATTGATCGCGGACCATTCGAGCCTGCGGCTCGCGTTGCTGTTGCCGATCGCGTGCTACGTGATCATCGCGGCATTCGGTTTCTATGCGCGCAAGCCCGCAGAGGACTTTGCCGACGGCTGATCAGTCGCTTCGCCGCTCGCCCAAACGCGGTGCGGGACGACCGAGCGACAGATCGGCATCGGAGAAGCGGATCGGGGTGCGCAAGCCGTCGAGCCGCTCGCCCTTGATCACCATGCCGCGCGCCTGAACCTGGGAGTCGTTGAGTGCCTGCTCGACGGTGTTGATCGGCCCTACCGGCACGCCGACCGCCTCCAGCCTGGCGAGCAGATCGTCGCGGTCGAAGCGCGACGTCGCGTCGCCGATCGCGGCGAACAGCGGCTCGCGATGGACGATCCGCCCGGCGTTTGTCGTCCAGCGCTCCTCGGGCGCGATGCTGACGACACCGCAGAACCGCTGGAACTGCCCATCATTGCCGACCGCCAGGATGAACCAACCGTCAGCGGTCGGGAAAACCGCATAGGGCGACACGTTCATATGCGCGTTGCCGACGCGCGACGGGGTGACGCCGCTGGCGAAGTAATTCGCCGCCTGATTGGCGAGGACGCCGGTCATCGTGTCGAGCAGGCTCATGTCGATATGCTGGCCGCGCCCGGTCTTGTCGCGCTGGATCAGCGCCGCCTGGATGGCGATCACCGAATAGAGCCCGGTGGTGATGTCCGCCATCGCCACGCCGGTCTTCTGCGGCGCGCCGTCGGGCTCGCCGGTCAAATCCATCATCCCGCTCATGCCCTGGATGACGAAGTCGTAGCCCGGGAGGGGCGCATAGGGGCCGTCCTGCCCGAAGCCGGTGATCGAGCAATAGATCAGCCGCGGGTTGAGCGCCGACAGGCTGGCATGATCGAGGCCATATTTGGCAAGCCCGCCGACCTTGAAATTCTCAATCAGGACGTCACTCGTCGCGGCGAGGCGGCGGACCTCGGCCTGGCCTTCTAGCGTGGTGAAATCGAGCACGACCGACGACTTCCCGCGGTTGCAGGCATGGTAATACGCCGCGTCCTTCGAACCGTCGGGGTTCTCGATGAACGGCGGCCCCCAGGTGCGCGTGTCGTCGCCAGCCGGGCTCTCGACCTTGGTCACCTCGGCGCCGAGATCGGCGAGCACTTGCCCCGCCCACGGTCCCGCAAGGATTCGCGCGAGCTCGAGCACCTTCAAGCCGGCAAGGGGTGCAGGCTTGGTCAGAACGCCGCGATCCCGGTGATCGCGCGGCCCAGGATCAGCGCGTGTACGTCGTGCGCGCCTTCATAGGTGTTGACGGTCTCAAGGTTCATCAGGTGACGCATCACCTGATACTCGCCCGAAATGCCGTTGCCGCCGTGCATGTCGCGTGCGTCGCGAGCGATCACGAGCGCCTTGCCGACATTGTTGCGCTTGACGATCGAGATCATCTCGGGCGCGAACTTGCCCTCGTCCATTAACCGGCCGACGCGCAGCGACGCTTGCAGGCCAAGCGCGATCTCGGTTTCCATGTCGGCGAGCTTCTTCTGGTAGAGTTGCTTGCTGGCGAGCGGCACCCCGAACTGCTTGCGGTCGAGGCCGTATTGCCGCGCGGCATGCATGCAAAACTCGGCGGCGCCCATGCTGCCCCAGCTGATCCCGTAGCGCGCGCGGTTGAGGCAGCCGAACGGGCCCTTCAGGCCCTGGACGTCGGGCAACAACGCGTCCTCGCCGACTTCGACCTCGTCCATCAACACCATGCCGGTGATCGACGCGCGCAGGCTCAGCTTGCCCTTGATCTTGGGTGTTGCGAGCCCCTTCATGCCCTTTTCGAGCACGAATCCGCGGATGCCGCCGCCATGCGCGTCGGACTTGGCCCAGATCACGAACACGTCGGCGATCGGCGAATTGCTGATCCACGTCTTGGCGCCCGACAACGAATAGCCGGTCGCGGTCTTGGTTGCCTTGGTCGTCATGCTGCCGGGGTCCGATCCCGCATCGGGCTCGGTCAGTCCGAATGCGCCGATGAACTCGCCGGTCGCCAGCTTGGGGAGATATCTGCGGCGCTGTTCCTCGGACCCGTATTCGTAGATCGGGAACATCACGAGGCTCGACTGCACCGACATCATGGAACGATAGCCGGAATCGATCCGCTCGACCTCGCGCGCGACCAGGCCATAAGCGACGTAGGACGCGCCGACCCCGCCATATTCCTCCGGGATGGTCGGGCCGAGTAGGCCAAGCGCGCCCATCTCGCGAAAGATCCCGGGGTCGCTGGTCTCGTGCTGGAAGGCGTCGATGATCCGCGGTGCGAGCTTGTCCTGCGCGTAGGCGCGCGCGGTGTCGCGCACCATCCGCTCGTCCTCGGTCAGCTGATCCTCGAGCAGGAACGGGTCCGCCCAATCGAAATGCCCCATGCCGGCCATCGTCGTCTCCTTAGATAGCGCTGCATTGCCGCGCCGCGCGGCTTGCGGCAAGGAAAAGCGATGAGCGATTTCCGCCCCCGCCGCAGCGCGCTGTTCCTCCCCGCGAGCAACGCGCGCGCGATCGAAAAGGCGCGCGGGCTGGCGACGGAAGTGGTGATCCTCGACCTGGAAGATGCGGTCGCGCCCGACGCGAAGGCGGCGGCGCGCGACGCGGCGGTGGCCGCGGCCAATGAGGGGTTCGGTGATCGAGAAGTGGTGGTCCGCGCGAATGCGATCGACACCGATTGGGGTGCGGACGACCTCATCGCGCTCTACGATGTCGATACGATCCTGGTTCCCAAGGTGCGTACCGCCGACGATGTCGCGCAATATCGCAGCCGCATGCGGTCGGGCGCGAAACTGTGGGTGATGATCGAGACCTGCGAGGCGATCGGCCGGCTGCAGGACATCGCCGAGGCGGGAGCGGCGGGGTTCGTGCTCGGCGTCAACGATCTGGCGCTCGAACTCGGCGCGCGGCCGGGGGCGGAACGAGCGTGGCTCGCGCCGATCCAGGCCATGGTGCTTGCTGCGGCGCGCTCACGCGGGTTGGTCGCGCTCGATGGCGTATGCAACGACTTTTCCGATGACGCTCGGCTGCGCGCGGAGTGCAACGCGGCAGCGGCGATGGGCTATGACGGCAAGTCGCTGATCCATCCGAAGCAGATTGATATCTGCAACGCCGCGTTCTCGCCGAGCTCGGTCGAGATTGCTTGGGCGACGAAAGTGCGGGACGCGTTTGCCGGCGGCGACGGCGGGGTGGTCCAGGTCGACGGGAAGATGGTTGAGGCGCTCCACCTCGCACAGGCCGAACGGATATTGGGGATGGCGCGATAGTGTTCGGCGGCGCTCTGTCGTTTACGCCTCCCCGGCGAAGGCCGGGGCGCAGTTGCGGGCGGCCCGATTCTGGGCCCCGGCCTTCGCCGGGGAAGCGTAAGGAAACGCACGGATGAGTATCATCGCCGGGGTCGAGCTGGGCGGGACCAAGTGCCTCTGTGTACTCGCGAAGGACGGTGCGATCGTCGAGCACGCTCGCGTCGACACGACCGACCCCGCGACTACGATGGCGGGGATCGAGGCCGCACTCGACCAATGGCGCGGGTTCGATGCGATCGGCATCGCCAGCTTTGGCCCCGTCGGGATCGACCCCGACGCCGCCAATTACGGCCACATCACCGCGACGACCAAGCCGGGCTGGGCGGACACCGACGTCGCCGGCCGGCTGGAACGGCGCTACGGCATCCCGACCGGTTTTCACACCGACGTCGTCGGGGCGGGATTGGCCGAAGGCGAATGGGGAGCGGCGAAGGGGCTCGCCGACCACGCCTATATCACCATCGGGACCGGCATCGGCGTCGGGCTGATCGCGAGCAACAGGCCGGTGGTCGGGATGACGCATCAGGAACTTGGCCACGTCCGCCCGGTGCGGTTGGCGGAAGATGACTGGCCGGGCATTTGCAGCTTTCACGGCGACTGTGCCGAGGGGCTCGCGTCGGGTCCGGCGATCGAGGCGCGCGCGGGCGTCACCGCCGACCAGATCGCCGAGCATTCGCCGGTCTGGCCGCAGGTCGCGCATCCGATCGCGCAACTGTGCCATACGTTGGTCCTGACGGGGATCCCGCGCCGGATCGTGTTCGGCGGTGGCGTCTCGCTCGGCGTCGCGTGGTTGCTGCCCATGGTGCGCAAGATGCTCGACGCGAGCCTGGGCAGTTACGGCGACCGCTCGTTGATGGGCGATCTCAACGACTATATCGTGCCCGCGGCGTTGGGTGGCGAAGCCGGGCCGCTCGGCGCGATCCTCCTCGGCGAACAGGCGCTCAACCGCAGTTCGTTTACACCCTCTTAACCCTCTCTGCTTACCTCTCGGCAAGAACATTGGGGCGTCGTGTAGGCGGTGCCCAAGCGAGGGGTAGCGCGCAGTGCGAATTCTGATCGTCGACGACGAACCGGCCATGATCGATTCCTATCGACGCTGCTTCGCGCCGGAAGATGCAAGCGCGGGCGCGCTCAGCGAAATGGCGGCCGAGTTGTTCGGCGACGATGCCCCGGTCTCATCGTGCGGCGACGGCGAAACCGTCCAATTCGACGCGGTTTATTGTAGCCAGGGCCTCGACGCGGTGGCTGAAGTGGAAGCCGCGATCGCACAAGGATCGCCCTATGCGGTTGCGTTCATCGACGTGCGCATGCCGCCAGGGATCGACGGCAAGGAAACCGCCACGCGCATCCGTGCGCTCGATCCCGACATCAACCTCGTCATCGTCACCGGCTTCTCCGATTTCTCGCCGATCGAGATTTCGAAGGCTGCAGGGCCGGCCGACAAGATCTTCTACATCGCCAAGCCGTTCGAAATCGCCGAGGTCGTCCAGACTGCCACCGCGCTGGGGCACCGCTGGCGCGTCGATCGCGATCTCGCGGCGGCGATGGCCAAGCTCAACGAGCAGTCGGCCGAGCTTGCCGCGAACGAATCGAAGGCGCTGCACTTAGCGACGCACGACTCGCTGACCGACGCGCCGAACCGGCTCGCGTTCGTGAAAGCGCTGGCCGAGAAGGCACGCGGCGGCGGGATGTTCGCCACCGCCATGGTCGATCTCGACCGCTTCAAGGCGGTCAACGACACGCTCGGGCATCTCGCCGGCGACGAACTGATCCGCGCGATCTACGGCATTTTGCAGTCCAATGTGCCCGAGGGCGCGGTCGTCGCGCGGTTGGGTGGCGACGAATTCGGCGTGCTGTTCGACACCGCCGGTGAACAGGCCGCGGTGATGGCGTGCGACCGCATCGTCGCGGCATGCGCGTCCAGCTTCCGCATCCTCGGCCATTCGGTCCAGGCGGCCGCATCGGTCGGCCTCGTGACGTCGTGCGACGAAACGCGCGACCCGACCGACATGATGCGCCGCGCCGACCTGGCGCTCAACGATGCCAAGAAAGCGGGACGCGGCGTCGTCCGCTTGTTCGACGAATCGATGGACGAGAGCGTCCGCTTTCGCCGCCGTATCGAGGGCGGGCTGAGCCAGGCGATCGCGCTCGGCGAGTTGAGCCTGGCGTATCAGCCGATCGTCGCGGGTCACGACACCGAAGTGGTCGGATTCGAAGCGCTGCTGCGCTGGAAGACCGAGGAATTCGGGCCGATCAGCCCCGCGCTGTTCATCCCGATCGCCGAGGAATCGAACCTGATCCACGAACTCGGCGATTGGGTGCTCGACGAAGCGCTCAAGGTGCTTGCCGATTGGCCGGGGCAATATGTCTCGATCAACTTCTCGCCGCGCCAGTTCCGCCGCCAGAATTTCGTCCCCTATGTGATGGAGCGAGTCCAGCGCGCGGGCGTCGCGCCGTCACGCGTCCAGATCGAAATCACCGAGACCGCGATCTTCGACAATGCCGAGCGCGCTGCCGAAACGCTCTACAAACTGCGCCAGATGGGCTTCCGTATCGCGCTCGACGATTTCGGCACCGGCTATTCGTCGCTCTACAACATCCGCAAGTTCGCGCTCGATTGCCTCAAGATCGACAAGAGCTTCATCGACGGCATGGGCCGCGAGCGCGAGAGCGCGGCGATCGTCCAGTCGATCGTCCATCTCGGCAAGGCGCTGGGTCTGGGCGTGGTGGCCGAAGGCGTCGAGAGCGAGGCGCAGGTGCAGGCGTTGCGCGTCGCCGGCGCGAGCCATCTCCAAGGTTATTATTTCTCTCGCCCGGTGCCGGCGCCCGAGGCCAAAATCATGGCCGCCGCGCGCTTTATCGGCGGTGAAGACGATCTCGACGGCGACGAATTCGCGGTCCAGGCCAACGGCTGATGGTGTCGATTCGCGCCATTGTTGCGCGAACGCGTAAGGGATCGCTGGCCGGCAAGCTGCTGATCGTCCTGGCGGGCGTCGGTGTGGTCGGATCGGTCGCGCTGACCCTGCTGCTCGCCGCAGTCATCACACCCAGCTTCAACGCACTCGAACGCCAGTCGATCGACGGTCATGTCGACCGCACGCGCGCGACGATCAACGATTTCGCCGCCAAGGTCGAGAATTCGGTGCGCGATTACGGCGACTGGAATTCGAGCTACAACTACATCAAGAACCCCACCAATGCGTTCGAGGAGGAAAGCTTTTCGCCGCTGGCGATGGCCAATCTCGATGTCGACGGCATGGCGTATCTGCGGCCCGACAGGAGCCTGGTGATCGCGCGTTGGATCGATCCGCGTACGGGCCGCGAAAATTCTGCTCTGCGTGACGCGATGGTCGCCCGTCTGGGCGTGGCGCCGCTTGACGCGGCAATGAAGGGGGGCAGCTCGGGGCATTTCTACATGCGGATCGGCGATGTTGTTGCCGCGGTCGGTGTCGCCCGCATTCGGCGCAGCGACGGCAGCGGCACGCCGCGCGGTTACGTGCTGATGGTTCGGCGCCTGACCTCACGGCAATTGGGTGATTTGCTGCAGGTGCCCGCGAATCTGGACACGAGCGGCAAGGTGCTCCCCTTGATCGTAACCGATTCACAGGACGTGAAGATCGCCGTGCCGATCGCCGGGCCCGACGACCGACTGGTCGCGACAGCGCGGTTTGCGGTGCCGCGCGACGTGTCGCTGCTCGGCCGCCATATGCTGTGGCTGGCGGTGCTCGGGTCGACGATGCTGTTGATCATCGTGCTCACAGTGCTCAGCCGGATGACCACGCGGCTCGTGCTGCGCCCGCTTGGCCTGGTCGAGGAGCATATGCAGCGCGTCCGTGATTCGGGCTCGCTGAGCGTATTGGAGGACAATGCCGCGCGGCAGGACGAGATCGCCTCGCTCGGCCGCAGCTTCAATTCGATGCTGGTCCAACTGAAGGAACTGCGCGAGCAAGTCGAGGTCCAGAGCTTCGAGCTCGGCCGCTCCGAAAGCGCGGTCGCGGTGATGCACAACGTGCGCAACGCGCTGAACCCGGTGTCGACGATCCTAAGCGCCGGGATCGGTCAGGCGCCGCTGGTCGGCCGCGTGATGCTCGACAAGGTCATGGCCGAACTGGCGCGCGACGATTTGACGCCTGAGCGCCGCGCCAAGCTGGTTGAATTTACCAACGCCGCGCTGGACGCCGAGGACCGCCAGCGTGCCGAGCGCCGCGACCAGCTTCAGGTCGGACGCGACGCGATGCGCCAAGTGCTCGAGATCATCGGCGCGCAACAACAGCTTGCCCACGAGCGCCCGCCGCTCGAGGAATGCGACGCGACCCCGATCATCGCCCAGAACGCCACGATCGCGCGGCATTCGGGCGGGGCCACGTCGATCATGTTCAGCTTTCCGGCGAAGAGCCACAAGGTGGTCGCCAACCGTCTGCTGCTGAGTCAGGTGGTCGGCAACCTCTTCTCCAACGCCGCCGAGGCGATCGCCGCGGCAGGCGGATCGGGCAATATCACCGTCACGATCGACGACACACCCGACGGCCATGTCGAAATCGCGATCCGGGATACCGGCGAAGGCTTCGACAACGCCGACGCGCCCAACTTGTTTCAGCGTGGCTTCTCGACCCGGGAGCATAAGTCAGGCGGTTTCGGCCTTCATTGGTGCGCCAATTCAATGGCCGCGATGGATGGCTCGTTAAGGTTGGAGAGCGATGGCGCAGGGCTGGGGGCGGTAGCCAGGCTGGAGCTAAGAGCCCCGGCATCAGAAGGCCTGAGAGTCGGCATAGCGGCATAGCGGCAGGCCCTTAGGCGAAATCCTGCATTGCAAGAAACGTCTGCAAGTGGTGGTTAGCCGCCGTCCGAAATAGCCACAGGCGGAGGCGCGAGACTTCGTCCCATATTGGCACGCTAGTTCGTCGTGCGTGCAGTTGGGACTCGACTCTGCCCGAGGATCAGCCTTAACCTCTCATTAACGGGTCTATCCGAGTCGAGCGCCCAAATCGCGCAGACTCCCACTCATTTTGATGGGGGTGACCATGAGGCGATTCATTGCATTTATTGCGTTGGCGATGGCCAGCACAAGCGCGCACGCTGCGCCATTTATAACGGGCGACATCTTTGCCGCGACCGGTAACGGCGACGTCAAACACTACAATTCCTCGGGCACGTTGATCGAAACGCTCAACACCGGTCAGGGCGGTTTCACGACCGGCATGGGCTTCGATGCGAGTGGCAACCTGTATGTCACGAACTTCAGCGCCGGCAGCATCACGCGTTTTTCGGGTGCGACCGGTGCGATACTTCCACCCAACCCCTTTGCCTCGCCAGGCAGTTCGCCGGAGTCCTTGGCATTCAGCGCTGGCGGGCAGTTCTACGTCGGACGAGCGGGCGGCGCAGTCCAGCGCTACTCCGCTGCCGGCGCACTTCAACAAACCTATGGCATGGCGGGAGACACCGACTGGATCGACCTTGCCGCCAATCAAACGACGTTGTTCTACAACGACGAGGCCGGTCAAATTAAACGGTGGGACCTGATCACGAACACGGCGCTCGCCAACTTTGCCGACAACACCGCAAACGGCGGCACTAATTCCTTCGCGTTACGCATCCTCGCCAATGGCGACGTGCTCAGTGCGGCGGGAAGCCGGGTCAACCAGTATAATGCTGCAGGAACCTTCCTGGGTTTCTACGATGTCGGCGGCGTCGATGCGTTTTTTGCGCTCAATATCGATCCGACTGGGACAAGCTTCCTTTCAGGCAGCTTTAACAACCAAACGCTGTATCGCTTCAACATCGGAGGCTTCGGCAACAACACCCAAACCCAGACACTCGTCGCGGGTGGCCAACTATTTGGCGTGGCTATCGCGGGTGAAAAGACCGTCGCGACCGGCGGCGTACCTGAGCCCGCGACCTGGGCGATGCTTCTACTCGGCTTCGGCGGCATGGGCTACGCCATGCGTCGGCACCCAAAGGTTACCGCACGCATCCGTTTCACGTGATATCAGCCTCTTAGGCGTAACGAGAGCCGCTGGTCGTCGGACCGGCGGCTCTATTCGCGCTACCAGCTAGGATCGCCCGTACTGCCAGGATTGGAACACGCGATGGTGGCCGCGTTCTTGCAGCCCGCGACTAACGCAGCAACAGAAGTCCCGCTCATGTGCCCTAAGTGTGGGGCCGACCTATCCCGCGCCGAAGAAGAGGCGGTGGCCCGCGGTCGATTCATGTATCGGCGAGGCGATGGCCTATACATTGATGGCGTGAAATTACGTTGCGGCTGGAGAGCCCATGAGGTGATCGGCTTTATATTTCTGGCGGCGCCTTACATTGTGTCGAAGGAAGTTATCGCGACGAAATTCCCTTACTCTGGCGACAACCCGATCCGGTTGATCGACGTCTACCTCACCCAAGCTAGAACGGCGGCGCGGGAACTGGGTGACGAACTTCCGATTAAAACGGCGAAGGGGACGGGCGTTAGCTGGGCGGATCCCTACGTCAACGCCTGATCCATCGTGGCGGCGGCGGTGCTAGACGTCGTTCGGCAATTACGCGCTTCTAAGCGTTCGCTCCGAGCTTCACGATCTGGAAGCCTGCCGCTCGTCCAGTTTGTCAATGTGCGCAATTGATGACGTGGACGGCTCTCCACCGCTTCCGCAGGATGATCTGCGGATGAGCCGGAAGGAGAGCCACGATGGGGACAGTTACGACGATCGGTTTGGACATCGCCAAGAGCGTGTTCCAGGT
>JBDSWC010000063.1:0-4045 GCA_039926845.1 Sphingomonas sp.
CCGCGGTGGTGATCGCCAACGTGCTGCGCGGCAAGCACAAGACCAGCTTCACCCCGCACGTCGATTGCGGTGACAATGTCATCGTCATCAACGCGGACAAGATCAAGTTCACCGGCAAGAAGCTGACCGATAAGATCTATTACAAGCACACCGGCTATGCCGGCGGCATCAAGGAAATCACCGCGGGCAAGGTGCTCGAGGGTCGCTTCCCGGAGCGCGTGCTGGAGAAGGCCGTCGAGCGCATGATTCCGCGGGGCCCCCTGGGCCGTCAGCAGATGCGCAACCTGCGCATTTTCGCCGGGACCGAGCATCCGCACGAAGCTCAGAACCCCGAAGTTCTCGATATCGCGGCGATGAGCCGCAAGAATAAGGTGGGCGCATAATGGCTGACGCCAACAATTCCGATGGGCGCCAGTCCCTCGCCGATCTCGGCGCGATCGCTGCAGGTCAGACTCCGGATGCCGTCGTTGCGGCGCCCGAAAACAACAGCGGGCCGAAGCCCGAGCCGATGCCGCTGCGCGAGCAGATCATCGATGCGCAGGGCCGTGCCTATGCGACCGGCCGCCGCAAGGATGCCGTCGCGCGCGTCTGGATCAAGCCGGGCACCGGCAAGATCACGATCAACGGCCGCGACCAGGAAGTCTATTTCGCGCGTCCGACGCTGCGCCTCGTCATCAACCAGGTGTTCGGCGTTGCCGAGCGCGACGGTCAGTATGACGTCGTGTGCACCGTCAAGGGCGGTGGCCTCTCGGGCCAGGCCGGCGCGGTCAAGCACGGCATCGCCCAGGCGATCACGAAGTATGAGCCGGTCCTGCGTGCGCCGGTCAAGGCCGCCGGGTTCCTGACCCGCGACAGCCGTACCGTCGAGCGCAAGAAGTACGGCCGCGCCAAGGCGCGTCGTTCGTTCCAGTTCTCGAAGCGCTAAACGGCTAACGAACTACGGTTCACGAGGGGGCGGTCCGGCAACGGGCCGCCCTTTTTCGTCCATACACCGCTAGCCAAGCCTGCCCCGATCACGCACAGCGCCCGCATGCGCCTTCGCGACTTCATCCTGCTGGTCGCCGTTTGCCTGACCTGGGGGTTCAGCAACGTGCTGAGCAAGATGGTGGTCGGCACCTGGCATATCCCGCCGCTTTTTTTTGCCGCGGTACGCTTCGCCGTCGTGTTCGCCGTGACCTTTCCCTGGCTCTTCCCGATGCCGCGACCGATATGGCGTATCCTGCTGGTCGGCGCGCTGATGGGCGGGGGCAATTTCGCCTTGCTGTTCATCGGCCTGCAGACCGCGTCGCCGTCGATGGCGGCGGTGGTCATTCAGGCCGGAGTGCCGATCACGACGTTGCTGTCGGTGCTGATCCTGCACGAGCGAATCCACTGGCCGCGCGGCGCGGGGATCGCATTGACGCTCGCCGGCGTGCTGTTGGTCATCTGGCGGCCCGGATTTGCGATGTCGTCCGGCCTACTGTTCGTGCTCGGCGCAGCTGCTGCGGGATCGCTCGGCGCGATCCTGATGAAGCAGATGGAGGACATCGCCCCCTTACGCTTTCAGGCCTGGGTGGCGATCACCGGTTTCGTGCCGTTGGGATTGGCGTCCGCCTTGTTCGAGCATGGGCAATGGTCGGCATCGGTCGCGGTCGGCTGGCCGTTCGTCGGCGCGGTCCTGTTTTCGGCGCTCATCGTCTCGGTCTGCGCGCACAGCGCCTATTACTGGCTGATCGCGCGCTATGAGGCCAATCTGCTGTCGCCGCTCACGTTGATGACCCCGTTGTCGACCATCGCGCTGGGCGTCGCGCTCACCGGCGACCGTTTGGACGGCCGGATGATCGTCGGGTCGGCGCTAGCGCTGCTCGGTGTGCTCGTGATTGCGTTGCGGCGGAGCGTCGCGCCGATCGTCGCGGTGCAGGAGCGCGCCTGAGGGTGCGATAACTGGATCAATCGACAGGCGTTTGCGGCTGGGGTAAGACGATCCGATGGCCGATCTCCCCCCGACGCCCCTGCTCGACACCGTTTCGACGCCCGCCGACCTCCGCAACCTCAAGCCCAACCAGCTGCGCCAGCTCGCTGATGAGTTGCGCGCCGAGACCATCTCCGCGGTCGGCACGACCGGCGGGCATCTCGGCTCGGGGCTCGGCGTGGTCGAGCTGACCACCGCGATCCATTACGTTTTCAATACGCCCGACGACCGGCTGATCTGGGACGTCGGGCACCAATGCTATCCGCACAAGATCCTGACCGGACGCCGCGACCGCATCCGCACCTTGCGGCAGGGCGGGGGGCTCAGCGGCTTCACCAAGCGCAGCGAAAGCGAATACGATCCGTTCGGCGCGGCGCATTCGTCGACGTCGATCTCGGCGGCGTTGGGCTTTGCGATCGCCAACAAGCTGTCGGGCAAACCCGGCAAGGCGGTCGCGGTGATCGGCGACGGCGCGATGTCGGCGGGCATGGCGTATGAGGCGATGAACAACGCGGAAGGCGCCGGCAACCGGCTGATCGTCATCCTCAACGACAACGACATGTCGATCGCGCCGCCGGTCGGCGGGCTGTCGGCGTATCTGGCGCGGATGGTGTCGTCGAGCGAGTATCTGGGCTTCCGCAACCTTGCCAAAAAGATCACCGCCAAGCTGTCGCGACGCGTGCACAATGCTGCGGAAAAGGCCGAGGAGTTCACGCGCGGCTGGGTGACCGGCGGGACGTTGTTCGAGGAACTCGGCTTCTATTATGTCGGCCCGATCGACGGACATAACCTCGATCATTTGATCCCGGTGCTGGAAAATGTCCGGGACAGCGAGCAGGGCCCAATCCTGGTCCATGTCGTAACCAAAAAGGGCAAGGGTTACGGTCCGGCCGAGGCGTCGGCGGACAAATATCACGGCGTCCAGAAGTTCGACGTCATCACCGGTGCGCAGGCCAAGGCGCCGCCGGGGCCGCCCGCGTATCAGAACGTTTTCGCCGACCAACTGATCAAGGACGCCGATCGCGACCCGACGATCGTCGCGATCACAGCGGCGATGCCCGGCGGCACCGGGCTCGACCGCTTCGCCAAAGCGCACCCCGACCGCACCTTCGACGTCGGTATCGCCGAACAGCATGCGGTGACGTTCGCTGCGGGGCTGGCGGCGCAGGGGATGTGGCCATTCTGCGCGATCTATTCGACCTTCCTGCAGCGCGCCTACGACCAGGTCGTGCACGACGTCGCGATTCAGAATTTGCCGGTCCGGTTCGCGATCGATCGCGCGGGGCTGGTCGGCGCCGATGGCGCGACGCATGCCGGTAGTTTCGATGTAACCTATTTGGCGACGTTGCCCAACTTCGTCGTGATGGCGGCGGCTGACGAGGCCGAACTGGTCCATATGACGCATACCGCCGCAGTCCACGACAGCGGTCCGATCGCTGTGCGCTATCCGCGGGGGAACGGGACGGGCGTGGCGCTTCCCGAAACCGCCGAACGGCTTGAGATCGGTAAAGGACGCATCGTCCGTGAAGGCAAGAAGGTAGCCATCCTATCGCTCGGCGCGCGCCTGGCAGAAGCGTTGAAAGCGGCCGACGCGCTCGATGCGCGCGGGCTGTCGACGACTGTCGCCGACCTCCGCTTCGCCAAGCCGCTCGACGAGGAGATGATCCGCAAGTTGCTCACCACGCACGAAGTCGCCGTGACGATCGAGGAAGGCTCGATCGGCGGCCTCGGCGCGCACGTGCTGACGATGGCGAGCGACACCGGCCTGATCGACGCCGGCCTCAAACTCCGCACGCTGCGTCTGCCGGACACGTTTCAGGAACAGGACAAGCCCGAGGTGCAATATGCCGAGGCCGGACTCGATGCCGACGCGATCGTCGAGACGGTACTGAAGGCGCTGCGGCACAACGACGCCCGGGTGGTCGAGGGCGCGCGGGCTTGAGTTAACGTATGCTGCGCTTAGCTGCGGCTTTGTATACCGCATTGCGCTCGCGTTTACCGACCGCGACCACCACGACCGTTAGTCGCTGTTCTTCTACTCGATAAACGAGCCGATAGCCCGCTGCGCGCAGCTTGATCTTGTAACAATTGGGC
>JBDSWC010000064.1:0-26463 GCA_039926845.1 Sphingomonas sp.
GGGTCATGGCAAAGCCGACCACCGTCAAGATCAAGCTCGTCAGCTCGGCCGACACCGGCTTCTTCTACGTCACGAAGAAGAACCCGCGCACGCAGACCGAAAAGCTGTCGTTCCGCAAATACGACCCCGTCGTGCGCAAGCACGTCGAGTTCAAGGAAGCGAAGATCAAGTAATTCGGGCGTAGCCCGGATTACGCAGTCCCCGCGAAAGCGGGGATCCAGAGCCGCAAGGGAAACCTTTGCGGCTCTTGTCGTATCTAAAGCAGCGCGTTCACCTCCTCGACGAATCGCGCCACCGATATCGGCTTGGACACATACGCGTCCGCCCCCGCCGCACGAATTCGGTCCTCGTCCTCGCGCCCCGCATAAGCGGTCACCGCCATGATCGGCGTCCGGCCCAGCGTATCATCCCCCTTGATCTGCTCGATCAGCTCCAACCCGCTGACATGCGGCAATTGAATGTCCATCACGATCAGGTCTGGCGAGAACATACGTGCCTTTTCCACCGCCTCGCGCCCGTCGCGCACCGGCTCGGTAGTGAAGTCGTGCGCACGCAACAGGTCGCAAAACAGCTTCAGGTTGAGCTCGTTGTCCTCGACAACCAGCACGCGCTTTGCCACGGGAAGTTCGTTCTCCATCCATCAACGATAGCAATGGCCGCGCCAGACACCAGCCACGACCCTTCAATGCTCGGCCTGCGTGCGCTGGTCTGGACGCTGGCCGAGCCAAGCCGAGCGCAGCGGTTGCTCGACGTGACCGGCCTGAGCCCGGCCGACCTCAAGGCCTCGGCGGGGGATCCGGGAACCCTGTCGGCGCTGCTCGGCTTCCTCGAAGCGCATGAGCCCGATCTGATCGCCTGCGCCGCGGAGATCGGCGTCAAGCCCGAGGCGCTGGTTGCCGCGCACCGCGAGCTCGAGGCATGACGCGCTCGCTCCTGATCTGCGACTGCGACGAAGTGCTGCTCCACATGGTGCGGCATTTCGGCACCTGGCTGCGCGAGCGTCACGATATCGTTTTCGCGCACGAGACCGGCAGCTTCACCGCGATGACCTACACCGACGGCCGCGCGGTCGAGCATGAGCGCATTTGGGGCATGCTCGATGAGTTCTTCCCCGCGGAGATGGAGCGCCAGACCCTCGTTCCTGGCGCAGCCGAGGCACTTGCGGCGATTGCCGAACAGGCCGACATCGTCATCCTGACCAATCTGGGCGATCATTGCCGCGACCATCGCATCACGCAATTGGCGGCGCACGGCATCAACCACCGCGTCGAAACCAACCGCGGCGGCAAGGGCGATCCGGTGGCGCGGCTGGTCGCCGAATATGGCAATCCGGTCACGGTGTTCGTCGACGATCTGCCCGTCCACCACGAATCTGTTGCCAAGCATGCGCCGGGCGTGCACCGGCTCCACCTCGTTGCCGAACCGGCCATGGCGCATAACGTGCCGCCAGCGCCGTTCGCGCACGCCAGGATCGATGATTGGGAAGACGCCTGCGGCTGGATCATCCAGCGCTTCGCCGAAACCTTCCCGCTGACACAGAAGGAATGACCGCATGACCGACCGTATCGACCGCAGGCTGGAGGAAATGGGCCTGTCGCTGCCGACCGCCGCCGCGCCGGTCGCTTCCTATGTTCCGACCGTCGATGCCGACGGGATGCTCTACATTTCCGGCCAATTGCCGTTCCGCGACGGCAAGGTCGTGACCGGGCGCTTGGGCGACGACGTCGACAAGGTCGCGGGGCAGGAAGCCGCCGAATTGTGCGGGCTGATGCTTGTTGCGCAGATCAAGGCGGCGCTGGGCGGCGACCTCGGCCGCGTCGAGCGGATCGTCAAGCTCGGCGTGTTCGTCAACTCGACCCCCGATTTCACCGATCAGCCCGAGGTCGCCAACGGCGCCTCGAACCTGATGGAAGCTCTGTTCGGCGACGCCGGCAAGCACGCGCGCAGCGCGGTGGGTGTCGCGGCATTGCCGCGCGGCGCGGCGGTCGAAGTCGATGCGGTGGTGAAGCTCAGCGCCTGATCCTATCTAGGGCGTCGTGACTTCCCGCCCGATCACCGCCCGCATATCCGACGGCGTTTCCGCGATCCCGGCGGCCGAGTGGGACGCGTGCGCCGGGGCCGCCAATCCGTTCGTCGGCCACACTTTCCTCTCGATCCTCGAAGAATCGGGCAGCGTCGGGCGCGGGACGGGGTGGCAACCGTTGCCGGTAATCGTCGACGGCGCCGATGGATTGCCCGCCGCGATCGCGCCGGCCTATGCCAAGAGCCACAGTCAGGGCGAATATGTGTTCGACCATGGCTGGGCCGATGCGTGGGAGCGCGCGGGCGGGAATTACTATCCCAAGCTCCAGGTCGCCGCGCCGTTCACCCCGGCGCCGGGCCCGCGGCTATTGCTGCGCGACGCGGATATGGCGCCCGCGCTGATCGGCGCGTTGGGGGCGGTGACCGACAACAACAATCTGTCTTCGGCGCACGCGACCTTCGTTGCCCCCGATCAGGTCGCGCTGTTCGAGGCGGCGGGCTGGCTGATCCGCACCGGCACGCAATTCCATTGGCACAATGACGGCTATGCCAGCTTCGACGATTTTCTCGCCGCGCTGTCGAGCCGGAAGCGCAAGGCGATCCGGCACGAACGCGCCAAAGCGGTCGAGGGCCTAACGATCCGCCACCTCACCGGCGCCGATTTGACCGAAGCACATTGGGACGCGTTCTGGGTCTTCTATCAGGACACCGGCAGCCGCAAATGGGGCCACCCCTATCTGACGCGCGCCTTCTTCTCGTTGTTAGGCGAGCGGATGGCCGACCAGACCTTGCTGATCCTCGCCGAGCGCGACGGCCGGCCGATCGCGGGGGCGCTCAACCTGATCGGTGCCGACGCGCTCTATGGCCGCTATTGGGGCTGTAGCGAGGACGTGCCGTTCCTCCATTTCGAGCTGTGTTATTACCAGGCGATCGATGCCGCGATCGCGCGGGGCCTCGCGACGGTCGAGGCCGGTGCGCAGGGAGAGCACAAGCTGGCGCGCGGCTATGTGCCGGTACCGACCTTCTCAGCGCACTACATCCCCGACCGCAACTTTCGGCGCGCGATCGCCGATTTCCTGGCGCGCGAGGCGCTCGGCGTGGAAAGCGACCAGCAATTTCTAAGCGAACTGACGCCTTTTAAGCGCGATCAATAGAACGGGTTGTTCCCGCGCGGTGGCAGCGGGAAGTCGCCCCTCTTGGTGACCGGGGCGACATCGATGTGGTTGACCCTGAACAGCACGCTGGTGCCATCACGCCATATCGGCGTCAGGTCCTGCGTATATTTGGGATCGTACGGCGGTGGGCTGATCAGCCAGACATAGTCGAACGCCGCGCGCGGGAATTTGGCGAGACTGCGATCGATCGGCCGCCAATATTCGCGCGGGCATTGCGTCAGCGTGGTGATTTGCGACGGATCGTGCCCGAACGGGCGGGCGGACACATATTTGGTGGTCAGCAACTGCGCGCCGGCCATCGACCATTGGTCGTTGGTGTAAGCCATGCGCCGTTCGAGCGCGAGCCCCGGCAAGTGCTCGAGCCGGCTCATCTTCCAGTCGGAAAGGCAATTCTGCCCGACGAAGCTGATCAACCGCGCACCGACAGGCACTTGATCGAGCGCCTTGAGCTCGCGGTCGTAACGTTGCGCGAACATCGCGTAGCTCGCCGTCGTGCCCATGGTCCGGACGATGACGAAGGCCAACGCCAATGCCGCGATCCGCGCCATCGTTCGGCGGCGTCGTGCCAGCTCGTCGGGGTTGCCCGAAAACGGGCGCGGCCGCACGGCAATCAGTGCGATCGCGATCATGAACGGAGCCAGCCGCATGTCGGCATAGGCCGATCCGAACACGATTCGCGGCAAGCACACGAACACCAGGATCAGAAACAGCGTCGATAGGCCGAGATTGCGCGAATATTCGATATTGCGATCGCGAAACGACAAAGCGAGGATTAGGCCGAGCAACGCCGTCGATCCGATGTCGAAGGCAATCCAACGATCGCGCAATATCATCGTCAGCCACGCGAATTTGGCGCGCCAGTTGAAATAGTCGGCGGTCTCGCCCGTGACATGCTGACCATTGCGCCAGGCGACCATCAGCAGCAGCGGCAGGGCGAGCGGCAGGCAATGCACGCCGCCCCGCACCCACGCCACCGACCATCGCTTGATTCCGTCGACGGTGATCGGATTGAAGCGATGCTCACTGGTTTGCTTGGCGCGGTCGTGCTCGCGCACCATTTCGGCAGAGAAGGCGAGCACGCCCAACACGCCCCAGCCGAATGTGTGACAGACCCACAACGCGCATGACAGCGGCACGAAAATCGTCGCGCGGAACTTCAGCCTGCCGAGCCGACCGAGCCGCAGCCACAGCGCAAACAACGGCAATGCCAGCGCCATCGACAACATGAAATTGACGAACCCGAACTGCAGCGGGAAGCAATAGGCCAACGGCAGCGCGAACAGCGCGGTGGCCGGAATCCGCCCGTGCACTTCCCGCGCGATCCACAACAGACCGACGACGATCAGCGGCGGGATCGACAGCACGACGAGCTTGACCGACAGTTCGAGCCCGAAGATCGGATTCAGCATCTCGACCAGCAAATCGATGCCCAGATTGCCGATCAGCTGCCAATGAAAGTCATACCAGTCGGTCAGCCACGGATAGGTGTGGAGGTCGAGCTGAACCCGGTAACGGCCCATATGCCCGGGCAGATCGACCAACGGCGGAATGTCGGGCCACAGCAAGGGCACCATCGACAGCACCGCCATCGCCACGACGAACCGGCGTGTCTGCCACCAGGCCAAAGGAGGAGAAGGGTCAGTCGTCATCGTGCCAATAGCTGCACGCGGTATAGCGCGGATCATGGCCCGGCAAGAAAGAGCTTCGTCGCCGTCCCGCCGCTATTGGACGATCCGATAGAATTGCAACAGGGTGCCCCGCAACGGCACGCGGCGTAACCACCCCGGCGCCTTGCCCTGCTGGAGACCAGTCGCCAGACTGTCGGGATAGGCTTTGACGACCTCGATCTCGCCGAAATCACCGGGACAGAACAGGACGTAATTCGTCTTCCAGTCACGCGCGATTGCCCGTGACTGATCCGGCGGGGCGAGGAAGAAGCGATACATCGCCATCGTGCCGACATTGTTGCGGTGATAGCCCGCGCCGACCGACGACATGCGCGTGGCGCCGATCAAATAGGCGGCCATCATCGTCGGCGTCATCACCACGCCCGACGGATAGCGATCGATCTGTTCCCAGACATCGCCCCTGTTGCACGAGGCGGTAGGCGAACCGGTCGACGACGCCGCGGCTTGCTTCGACCCTGCGCGGCCGGCCACCAGCGGCTCGAGCCATTTGGGGATCACGGCATAAACCGGGCCCGCAGCGGCCAGCCACGCTGTTGCGACGAAGGCACCACGCCATCGCCGACGCTGCCGCGCGATGACGATCAGCCCCGCCAGTACCGGCGCGCCGAGCGGAGCGCCGATATACGCGCCGCGCACTTGGGTCAGCATCACCGCCGCCGAGATCGCGACTACGGCGGCGATCGGCAAGACGGCCGACCACCGCCGGCGCTCAAGAACCATCATCCAGATCGACGCAGCGGCAGCGGCAGTGAGCACGCCGGCAACCGCGACCATGCGCGCTATGTCATGGAGCGCGGCGACGCCGTTGGCCTCTTCGATATAAGGAAGGAACGCGGTGCGCAGGAAGGGGTTGACTGCGCCATAGGGACCGGTCAGGCACGACGGAAAGAGGCACAGCGTCACGGCCAGGGCGGCCGCGCCGAGAACGCTGCCGACAGCAGCACGACTGCGCCAATCGCCGAGCCGGGGCGACATCGCCGCCAAGGCAAGGAACACACCGCTCACCGCCAGCATGCCTGTGGACGATGCGGGCGTGAAGGCGTCACACAATGCCGGATTCCAGTAGGTCGGGCGGAGCAACGCGAGAAACATCAGCGTCGTGCCGCCGAACGCTGCGCCCAACCCCAATAGCCGCTCGCGCTCGCGCGCTCCCCGGACCACCCACAGGGCGAAGCCAACGGCGAGCAAAGCGACGATCTGCGGCGCGGTTTCGAGTCCGACGATCAGGCTGAGCGCGGCGGCGAGCCCCGCGATACCGCCAGATAAGCGGCTGGACGAGCGCATCAGCATGAGCGCCGTGAGTTGGACCAGCACGACTTGCAACGCATGATGATCGATCCGCCCCGGCACGAAAACGGTCGTCCCAGGGTAGGCGAGCGCGGTCAGCACCGCCGCGACCGGGCCGCCTTCTGCGCCCCATAGTCGCCGGCCGACACGCGCCGATAGAAAAAGCGCGCAGGCGAACAGCAAGCCGGGATGGAGCAGCACGGCGGTCATTTCGGCGTAATGCCGGCCGACCATCGGCGTCATGGCGAGAATGATCGCGGCGATCCCCACGTCATTGACCCGCGACCAATGCATCGGCGCGCCAGCCGGCGGGGCTATGCGATATTGCGTCCAGTCGTTGGTCGCCTGCCCGGCGATCCAGTCGCGGACTTGCGCCAGCCGCACCATGTCGTCGGTATCGGGCAAGATCATGTGGCGCAGCCGCGGCCAGTCCGCGACGCCCCAGCCGACCGACAGGATGACGGCGATCGCGATCGCGAGCAGCACGTCGGTGCGGAGCGCACGACGCCGTACGCGCTTCGCGTCGACCGGCTGATGAAACATGCGGCAAGCCCCCGGAACGTGCTGACGTGCCTAGGCCGGAATGGTTAAGCATCTTTTTATTGTTGGCGGCTACCCGTTCCTCAACGGGGGAAGTTTCTTTGCCGACGGCAGCCGCACACCAGCTATCAGGTCCCACAACCGGCGGCGCCAAGTCGGACGCGTCCGACATCGAGCTGTCGATCGTGATGCCGTGTCTGAACGAGGCCGAGACGCTGGCGATCTGTATCCGCAAGGCGCAGGGATTTCTTGCCGCGAGCGGGACCATGGGCGAGGTCATCATCGCTGACAACGGGTCGACCGACGGATCGCGCCAGATCGCCAATGCGATGGGTGCGCGGCTCGTCGGGGTCGAGGCACGGGGCTATGGCGCCGCGCTGATGGGCGGGATCGCCGCCGCGCGCGGGCGCTTCGTCATCATGGGCGACGCCGACGACAGCTACGACTTCGCTACGCTGATGCCGTTCGTCGAGGCGCTGCGCGCCGGCGGGGAGCTGGTGATGGGCAATCGTTTCCGGGGCGGGATCGCCCGCGGCGCGATGCCGCCGCTTCACCGCTATATCGGCAATCCGGTGCTGAGTTTCCTCGGCCGCAGCTTCTTCTCGTCCGACGTCCGCGATTTCCATTGCGGACTTCGCGGCTTCGACCGCGCGGCAATCGTGTCGCTCGACTTGCGCTCATCCGGGATGGAATTCGCCAGCGAGATGGTTGTGAAGGCGATGATGCATCGTCTCGACGTCCGCGAAGTGCCGACTACGCTGTCGCCCGACGGTCGCAGCCGGCCGCCGCACCTGCGCACTTGGCGCGACGGCTGGCGGCATCTGCGCTTCCTGCTGACGCACGCGCCGCGCATGTTGTTCGTGTACCCAGGGATGGCCGCCGCCGGCATCGGCTCGGTCGGCGTCGGCGTCCTGGCAACCGGCAGCATCGACTTTCTCGGGATCGAGTTCAGCGCGACGACGATGCTGTTCGCCGCGATGCTGACGTTGCTCGGCGCCCAGCTCGTCGGGTTCGGGATTCTGGCCCGCTTGTATGGCGTTGCCGACGGGCTGTGGCCCGCAAGCCGGTCGGTCGAGCGGTTCCGCCGTCTGTTCAGCGTCGAACGCGGTTGCATCGTAGGCGCAGGGCTATTCGCGCTCGGGATAGCGGTTTCGATCGGCCTGTTCGGCGCGTGGGTGCGTACCGGATTCGGCGGGATGGAGCCGATCCACCTGATGCGGCTCGCGATCCCCGCGATGCTGGCGAGCGTGCTGGGTATCCAGACGCTGTTCACCAGCTTCCTGATCGGGCTGATCGACAACCGCCGCGACTAAACGAGGCGGTGCGCCATGTCCATCAGCGCGACAGGATCGTCACGAAATGCAGCCCGCGGTCGAACAACCACGACGCCGGGCGCGGATAGAGCGACAAGTGTGTCGCGAACGCGCTGGTCCGCAAACCGAGGTCCTGCCAGATCCGCGACCATTCGCGGCGCGACAGGTAATTGTAGGGTAGCCGCACGCCATGCGCGGCGTTGCCGACCCAGTCCATGAAACGCAGCGTCGTGTTGGCGAGCAGGCCGTTGCGCAGATGGTCCTTGATGATCACGACCGGCGCGACGCGCGCGATTTCCGCCAAGACGGACTGCGGGTCGTCGGTATGATGCAACACGTCGATGACGATGGCGGCGTCGAATGACCCGTCGGGAAACGGAATATGCGCGCCGTCATAGGCGTGGACGACGATCGCGGTGTCCGGGCGAACCAGAACGTCGATCCCCTCGATTGCCACGTCGGGCCGCAGTTGCATGATCAGCGCCGCGAGATCGCCGCTGCCGCAACCGACGTCGAGCACGCGGGCGTTGGCCGGTAGCCGATCGACGACCGCCGCCGCCAGCCGGCGAATCCGTCGCCCGAATACCAACTTTCCGTGAACCGCCCCGAGCATGACATTTCCCCTTCTTGGGAACGGCATGCCGCGATTTGGTTAACAGTCTCTAACGATCGCGCCGCCCGAGCAGCCGCAACCTCAACGCGTTGAGCTTGATGAAGCCCGCCGCGTCGCGCTGGTCGTAGGCACCCTGGTCGTCCTCGAACGTCACGACCTTCTCGCTGTAGAGCGAGTACGGCGACTTGCGGCCGGTCACGATCACGCTGCCCTTGTAGAGCTTGAGCCGCACGGTGCCCGCGACCTTTTCCTGGCTGTGGTCGATCGCCGCCTGGAGCATCTCGCGCTCGGGCGAGAACCAGAAGCCGTTGTAGAGCAATTCCGCATAACGCGGCATCAACTCGTCCTTGAGATGCGCCGCGCCGCGGTCGAGCGTGATCTGCTCGATCCCGCGGTGCGCGAGGTGATAGATCGTGCCGCCCGGCGTCTCGTACATGCCGCGTGACTTCATCCCGACGAAGCGGTTCTCGACCAAATCGAGTCGGCCAATGCCGTGCTTGTGGCCAAGATCGTTGAGCGCCGCGAGCAGCGTTGCCGGCGACATAGCCTGACCGTTCAGCGCGACCCCGTCGCCGCGCTCGAAATCGATCGTGATGACTTCGGGCTGGTCGGGCGCGTCCTCTGGATTGACCGTGCGCGAATAGACGTAGTCCGGCACTTCCTGCCACGGATCCTCGAGCACCTTACCCTCGCTCGACGTGTGGAGCATATTCGCGTCGGTCGAAAACGGCGCTTCGCCGCGCTTGTCCTTGGCGATCGGGATCTGGTGCTTTTCGGCGAACTCGATCAGCCGCTCGCGGCTGGTCAAATCCCATTCGCGCCACGGCGCAATCACCTTGATGTCGGGATTGAGTGCGTAATAGCCGAGCTCGAACCGCACCTGGTCGTTGCCCTTGCCCGTCGCGCCGTGGCTGACTGCGTCGGCGTTGACCAACTTGGCGATCTCGATCTGGCGCTTCGCGATCAGCGGCCGTGCTATCGACGTGCCCAGTAAATACAGTCCCTCGTAGAGCGCGTTGGCGCGCATCATGGGGAAGACGTAATCCTTGACGAACTCTTCCTTGAGATCGTCGATGAAGATGTGCTCTGGCTTGACCCCGGCCATCTCGGCCTTCTTACGCGCCGGCTCGAGCTCTTCGCCTTGACCGAGATCGGCGGTGAAGGTCACGACCTCGCAATTATACGTCTGCTGGAGCCATTTGAGGATGACGCTGGTGTCGAGCCCGCCGGAGTAGGCGAGGACGACGCGGTTGATGCTGGAGGAGTCGGTCATGGCGCGCGCTTAGGCAAGCGGCCGCGGCCGCGCAAGGTTGCCGACCGTGCGCTACGTCAGGGCAGACGCGATACTGCGTGATCGATCGCAGCGCGCAGAGGCAGGCTCTCAGGCATCCGATTGCGCGGCACGGGCAACTGGACGAGCAGGCCGCGAGCGCCGTACCGCTTTGTCCAGGCCGTGGCGTTGCCCAGCCGATCCATGCCAAGCACGGTCGTCACTTGGTCGGCAGCGACCGCACCGCTCGTCACATACATCCCCGACAACCCCCAGCGACGGCCATCGGGGGTGTAGCTGGAGACATGGTAGCCAAAATCGAGCGGGCGTGGGAGCGGGGTCATCCCCAGCGCCGCCGCGCCGATTACATCGTCGATCTTCGTCAGCTCATCGGTCTTGGCGGCGTATTGGAACGAGATAGGATTAAACCCGAGAAAGATCGCCGTACCGCCTGCTTCGAGGAACTGGCGGAACAGCGCGCCCCCATCGGCGGTCGCCGCCTTCGGAAGATGCGGATCGGCGAACACGATCGCCTGGTCGCCACGGCCGGCGACTTGGTCTTTCATCGCCGCGACCAGCGCGTCGTCGTCGATGCGCGCATAGCCCGCATCGACCATATCGGTGACCAACCCGATGGAATTGGTCAGCCATTCGGGATGCGCGTCGTCGTGCTTAGGCGCAAAGTGGATCAGCCGCTTCGGGGTTGCGATGGTCGATGCGGTAGTGGTGGTGTCCAGCGCGGTCAGCGTGCCGTCGTCCGATCCGGCAAACACCGCATTGTCCGCGATCAGCGGCCCGCCCAATGCCAGCCCGCCGATCGGAAAGTGCCACAGCTCCTGGCCAGTGCCGGTATCGATCGCGTCGATCATCCCCGACATGACTTCCGCCACCAGTACATTGCCGGCCACCACGATTGCGCCGAATACGGCACCCTTGGTCTTGTAGCGCCAGTTCTCGGTGCCGTCGGCAACCTTCGCCGACTGAATGATGTAGGCGCTGCCGCTGCCCGAAAAGACCGTGCCGCCCTGCATCGCGGTCGACAGGATCCACGAGCCGCCGTCATGCGTAATTTTCCAGCGTTGTGCGCCGGTCGCCAGATCGACCGCGTAGAGGTTGCCGTCACGCCCGCCGATCGTGACGACGCCGTTCGAGATCGCGGGCGACGCAACCAGTGACGTCGTATCGTTATACTTGCGTTCGAAGGTGTAGCCCGCACCGTCGCTCGCAAAGTCCCAGCGTCGCGCCCCGGTCGCGCGGTCGAGCGCGATCAAATGCCCCGACATCGTCCCGAAAACGACGAACTTATCGGTAACTGCCGGCGTACCGCGGATGCGAGCCCCAGCATCGGCGCGCCACAACGTGCGGCCGCTTGCGCGGTCGATCGCGTAGAGATGGCCGTCGCCGCTGCCGGCGTAGAGCGCATTGCCGAACGGGATGGCTGAGGAGGTGTGGAAATCCCAATAGTTCATCGCGCCGAGATCGCGACCCAGATCGACATGCCAGCGTTCGATGCCCGTCGCGGCGGCGATTGCATAAAGATGTCCGTCCCAGGCGGTGACATAAACGGTGCCGTCGACCGCCGACGGTGACGACGCGACCCCCGCCCCCGCCGCAAACCGCCACTTCAGCGCCCCGCTTTTCGCATCGAGCGCATAGACGTGGCCGTCGTCGCTGCCGAACACCACCATCCCGCCGACATAGACCGGCGTGCTGCGAATCGGCCCGTCGGCACGAAAACGGAAACGCACGCCGAGCAGCCCCCGCGGTGGCGGCGCATCGGTTACGCCGCTCAGTTGCGCGTCGCCCTTGAACATTGCCGCCGATCGGGGCGCAGCACTGGATACGCAAGCGGATGACGCGATAAGGCCGGTGATAAATATCGATCGGGCGGTCAGGCGCATTTCGCTCTCCACTGTCGTGGCAGCGATGCCTGGCAACATGCGTGCCGAATACCACTAAAGAAGTGCTCAATTTCTGCTAAACCGGTGTGATTGAGGAGCAGCGGATGGCACGAGGTTACAGCCTCAAGGATTGGGAATTCGATCCGGCAGGGCACGCCCTCAAGCGCGGCACGGAGACGGTGCGGCTCGAACATCGCGCAGCGGCATTGTTGGCGTTACTCTGCGAAAATCGCGGCGAGATCGTCAGTCAGCCGCAGATACTCAATCGCATATGGAACGGACGGCATGTCAGCACCAACAGCGTGCCGGTCGTGATCGCCGATTTGCGGCGGGCGCTGGGCGACGACGCCCGACAGCCACGCTTCATCGAGACGGTGAATAAGGGTGGCTACCGGCTCATGGCCGACAGTGCGGCGGCAATAGCTCCCCCGCGGTGGACGATGCGGTGGGCATTGGCCGGCGGTGGCGTCGTAGCCGCGATGGCAGTCGTGGCCTCGGCGATACCGTTACAGTGGGAAACGCCAACGACGATCCTGATAGAGGACGTCCGTAACGCCACCGGCATGCGTAATTACGACACACTGGCGGCCGCTGCAGGCGGGCATGTGCTCAGCAGCGTCAAGGCGCATCCCGGCTTGCAGCCGACCCGGGGAGCCGCCGCGTTTCGACTGCAAACGAAGCTGGTTTTATGGAGCGGAAAACCAGAGCTGCTGATGTCCGCTCAGGACAGCGTCACGGGGCGGATCGTGTGGACCGGCGAAATCTTCGTACCCGAAGCGCAAATTCCCGGCGCGATTTCGAAACAAGTGGATCAGTTGGACGCGAAGATGTCCGCGCAGAAATCGGCGCAGAAAAGCTAGGACTTCGTTGCGATCCGTCGCTCTTCCACGAGCATATAGTCGCGCGTGGTGGGCAGCGCGGCGCGGTTGCGCGCGAATTGCAGCTGGTAGTTGACCATCCCGCCATAGCGGAAGCTGACGCACGACCCGGCGAGGTAGAAGGTCCACATGCGAAAGAACTTGTCGTCGTACATCGCGACGATCTTGTCCTTGTTCGCCGTCGCGCGATCGTACCAGGCCTGGAGCGTGTAGGCGTAGTGCAGCCGGAGCACCTCGCAATCGGTCATGTAGTAGCGCAGCCCTTCATAGCCGCGCGCGATTTCCGATAGCGCCGGGATGTAACCGCCAGGGAAGATATAGCGCGCCGTGAACTCATCGGTCACGCCCGGCGCCCCCGCGCGGCCAATCGTATGGATCAGCATCACGCCGTCGTCGGTCAACAAGTCGCGGCACTTTTTGAAGAAGGTGCGATATTGCGGTGGACCGACATGTTCGAACATGCCGACCGAGACGATGCGGTCGAACGTGCCCGTTTGGTTGCGATAGTCGATCAGCTCGAACTTGACGTGGTCGGCCACGCCGGCGTCCGCCGCCCGCTGCCGGGCCGTCTTGATCTGTTCGTCGCTCAGCGTGATGCCGAGCACATCGACGCCGTAGGTCTGGTGGAGATACAGCGCCATCCCGCCCCAGCCGCAGCCGATGTCGAGCACGCGCATGCCGGGCTTTAGCGCCAACTTGGCGGCGATATGCGCCTTCTTGTCGAGCTGCGCCTGCTCCAGGCTCTCATTGTCGGGATCGAGGAAATACGCGCAGCTGTATTGGCGATCGGCGTCGAGGAAGAGATCGTAGAAATCGTTGCCGATATCGTAGTGATGCTTGACGTTCTGGCGCGACAAGCGCGCGCGGTTGAACTGGTCGAGCTTGCGCTTGACCCACACCGTCGCGCGGGCAGCCGGGTTCGGCATCAGCGCCCCGGTCGCCGCTTCCCAGCGGTTGTTCGCGCTGGCCAGCGCCACCAGCCCCATGATGTCGCCTTGATCGATCACCACGCGGCCGTCGATGAACGCCTCGGAGACACCCAGCGACGGGTTGCGGACGATCGCCCCCGGTGCGCGTGCGTCGGTGAAGCGGATCGCGATATCGGGGAATTCGGGGTCGGGCGCACCGAAGCTCTTGGTCGAGCCGTCGGCGTAGGTGACTTTGAGCGTGCCTCGCTTGAACGCGCGGGCAAAGAACGTGTCGATCAGCGCCATCCGCCGGCTGCTAGTTCGCGATTGCGGCGATGGGAAGGCCCGTCAGATGCCAGCATACCAATCGTAGCCGATCGCATCCTCCCAATAACCGCCCCGCCCCGCGCCGATTCCGTCGAGGCTGGCGACGGCGTCGATCTTCGTGACGTATTTGGCGTGCTTGTAGCCGAGCTGGCGCTCAACGCGCAGCCGCACCGGCGCGCCGTGCCCGACCGACAGCCGCTGGTCGTTCATCGCCCAGGCGAGAATGGTCTGGGGGTGGAAGGCGTCGACCATGTCGACCGATTCGTAATAAGGGGCACCGCGATAGATGTCGGCGCACGTGAACACGACGTAGCGCGCGGCCGGCCGCACGCCCGCCGCCTTCAAGACAGTGCCGAGCATCGGCCCCTGCCACTTGCCGATCGCGCTCCACCCCTCGACGCAATCGTGTCGTGTGATCTGCGCGCGCTGTGGCATCGCGCCGAGATCGGCGACGCTGAGCGACAGCGGCCGGTCGACCAGCCCGCCGACCTGGACGCGCCAATCGGCAAAGCGCGCCGCGACATGATCGTTGTAATCGGGCGTGTCGGGGTCGTGCGTGCCGTTGACGCGGAAATTGGGCGACATCTGGTCGGCGCGGAATTCGGGCGCCAGCGCGCCGCGGTCGCTGAGCGCGCGTTGCAAGCCGCGATTGATCTTGTCGCCGGAGAACAGGATCTTGCGGAACCCCGGCTGCGCCGCGAGCTTGTCGCAGCCCGACAGCAACAGCCCCGCCCAGGCCGCGCTCGCGCCGACCAGCCCGCGTCTGGTGATCAGCGTCATGGCTCGCGCTCCTCGGGCAATTTCCAGCGCCCGGTGATCATCGACATCACCTCGCCGACCGGCCCGGCCAGGATCACCAGCGCCAGATGGACGATGATGAACCCGACGAGCAGCACCATCGCGATGAAATGGATCGACCGCGCCGATTGCCGCCCGCCGAAGATATCGATCAGCCACGGCCACGCCGCGTCCATCGCCGGCGACATGGCGAGCCCGGTCAGGATCATGACGGGAATCAACACGAAGATCGTGGCGACGTAGGACAGTTTCTGCAGCGTGTTGTACGCGGCCGGATCGTCGTGATTGTGGAAATCGAACTTCGTGTGCGCGATCGCATCGTCGAGGAGGTGCTTCGGCGCCACTTCCTTGGCACGCACGCGCAAGTCGCGCCGGAAATGGTGGTTGATCAGGCTGACGATCA
The DNA here is from genome assembly GCA_039926845.1 of Sphingomonas sp. Taxonomy (GTDB): domain Bacteria; phylum Pseudomonadota; class Alphaproteobacteria; order Sphingomonadales; family Sphingomonadaceae; genus Sphingomonas. The sequence goes on from JBDSWC010000064.1 coordinate 15,124, forward strand.
TGAAGCCGAGCAGCCCGAATCCAAGGACTAGCGCGAAGGCCAAATGCCAGCGCCGCGAGAGGGCGAGATTGTAGCCGGCCGGGATCGTCATCAGGTCGAGCAGCTGGTTGAGCCAGGCGGGCAACCACGCCATCTGGAACCAGGGATGATCGGGATTGGCGCCGTACTGCCCCCAATAGAAACGCGGATGCGCCTGGAGGATGCCGATCCCGCTGCCGATCATGACGAAGATCGTGACCGCGTTGACCCAATGCCAGATGCGCGTCGCAAGGGCGTGCCGATAGATAATGCGCGGGTCGGACGCCGGCGCAATCTCGGGTTCGGGCGGCGGGGCGGCCTCTTCCATGCGCGGACGCTATCCTATCGCGACCGCGACGGGAACCGCGTCGTCTACAGCCGCCCCGCGAACAGATCGATCTTGCCGATCGGCACGCCCTTCATCCGCAGGATCGCATAGGCCATCGACAAGTGGAAATAGATGTTGGTCGTGGCGAACACCGACAGCCACTGGCCGGCGGGCATGGTCGGCTCCATCGTGTCGGTGATCTGAATCGTGAGCGGCTCGTCGTCGCGCCCGGCGAACTGCTCGGGCGTCAGCGCGGCGAGATCCGCTTGAGCCGCCGCGATGCCGTCGCGCACGTCCTTGAGCGTGACGGTATCGCTCAACCGCTCCGGCACCGGCAGTCCGGCGGCACGCGCGGTCCATTGCCGCGAGAAGCTGATCACCACTTCGGCCTGGAACCGCAGCGGATGCATGTCGTCGATCAGCCGCCAGTCGAGGATCGAGTCGGGGTCGAGCCCTTGCGACTCAGCGAAGGCAGCACCCTTGTCGAGCAAATGCGCTAGAGAGCCGAGCGTGCGCTCATACAGTTCGACAAAAGTGAACATAGTGATGGGCATGATTTCTTCCCCCTAATTGGATACTTAGCTAAAGGCCGGTGAAAATCCCCGCAAGTCGAACTCAACAAACGCTTGCCTGCGCCCCCCAACAGGTTCCTTTTGAGATTCCACAACAGGGAGGGGTTAACCATGATTCGTTCGTTCCTAATGGGCGCCGTTACAGCGACATTCGTGTTCGGCGGCGTCGCAATCGCCAAGCAATACGTTGATTACACGCCGCAAAAGGGCGTGTGGGAAATCAATGCGATCGAAGTCGACCCCAACCATATCGACGAATATCTGACGGGTTTGCGCAAATCGCAGGTGCCGGGTTTCGAGGTGATGAAGAAGCGCGGGATCATGGATTCTTACAAGTTTCTCGTCCGCACGGGCTATGCGAAGGGATCGCCCAATGTCCTGATCCTGACGCACCTGACCAGCGCCGCGATGCTCGATCCCGATCAGGCCCGCGATCAGGCGGTCGAGAAGGAAATCCTGGCGACGTTCAGCGAAGAACAGGGCAAGGTCGCGGTGGCCGGATATGAAAAATATCGCCAGTTCCTCGACGACGGCCTGTGGTCCGAAATGACGATGGCGAAATAACGCGTCTCCCGGCCTGCCCGGCGCCACGGCGTCGGGCAGGCCAGACCGAGGCCCACGTCCACCCTTGCCCGACGCCTGCGGCTCGGCAAGGGTAGCGGCATGAACGTTTCCGACGCTATCGCGGCGCGCCGGTCGGTGCGCGGGTTTCTCGACAAGACGGTCGATACCGCAATTCTCCGCGACATCGTGGTCGCCGCCGCGCGCGCAGCGAGCGGGGGCAATATCCAGCCTTGGCATATCGATCTTGTGACCGGCGACAGCCTGGACGAATTGAAGGCAATCATGGCCGCGAAGCTCGCGGCGGGCGAGACCGAGACGCCGGGCTATGACATCTATCCCCGGGAATTCACCGCCCCCTATCGCGACCGCACCTTCGCGGTAGGCGAGGGCATGTACGGCCACATCGGCATTCCCCGTGCGGACAAGGCGGCGCGGCGGTTATGGTTCGCGCGCAATTTCCAGTTCTTCGGCGCGCCCGCGGCATTATTCTGCACGGTCGATCGGCGGATGGGGCCGCCGCAATGGTCGGACCTCGGCATGTATCTGCAGAACGTGATGTTGCTCGCTGTGGAAGCCGGCCTCGCGACGTGCCCGCAGGAATGCTGGGCGGTCTATCCGCAGACGATCGAGACGTTTCTGGGCACGCCCGACGGGCGCATGCTCTTTTGCGGCATGGCGATCGGCTATGAGGACGCGGCCGAGCCCGCCAACCGGTTGCGCACCGAACGCGCACCGGAAGGCGAGTGGTTGACGATGCGGGACTGAATTTCCCTCTCCCCCTGTGGGAGAGGGAGGGAGCCGACGCAGTCGGCGGAAGGGTGAGGGGGAGTTAGACTCACATCCCCCTCACCCTTCCCACTCGCTCCGCGAGCGGGCCCCTTCCCTCTCCCACAAGGGGAGAGAGAGAAGGTTCAAACGCTAGCCGAGGTCCGCGGACCGCCACCCTGGCCGCCGCGACCACCGCGGCGGCGGTTGCCGCCACCCTGACCACCGCCGCCGCTCCGGGCACCGCCGAAGCGGTTACCGGTCGGGCGCGGATCGTGCGTCTTGCGCGGCGGGCGATGGCCGCTCGGGCCGCGCGGACGCTCTTCGCGGGGCGCGGGATCGTTGCCGATCTTCTTGGCGCGGACCGAGGCGAGCCGCGCGGCTTCCGCCAGGAAACCCTCGGGCAGCGCCTTGAGCGGGATCTTCTGGCGCGTCACTTTTTCGATGTCGCGGATGTACGGCTTCTCGTCGTCGGCGATGAAGCTGATCGCGATCCCCGCCGCGCCCGCGCGCGCCGTCCGACCGATGCGGTGGACATATTGCTCGGGGACGTTGGGGATTTCGAAGTTGATGACGTGGCTGACGCCCGACACGTCGATGCCGCGCGCGGCGATGTCGGTAGCGATCAGCACCTTGATCTCACCCGACTTGAACGCGGCCAGCGCACGCTCGCGCTGCGGCTGGCTCTTGTTGCCGTGGATTGCGGCGGCCTGGATGCCGTTGCCGCCGAGCAGGCGGACGACGCGGTCGGCGCCGTGCTTGGTGCGCGTGAAGACGAGTGCGCGCTCGATCGCCGGATCGCTCAGCGTCATCGTCAGCAGCGCCTGCTTTTCCGACTGGTTGACGAAGGTCGCGAACTGATCGACGCGCTCGGCGGTGGTCGCCGCCGGCTTGATCGACACCGTCGCGGGATCGCGCAGGAACTGGTCGGCGAGCTCGCGGATCGACGCGGGCATGGTGGCCGAGAAGAACAAGGTCTGGCGGGCACGCGGGACCATCTTCGCGATCTTGCGCAGCGCGTGGATGAAGCCGAGGTCGAGCATCTGATCGGCCTCGTCGAGGACGAGCGTCTCGACCAGCGCGAGGCTGACGAAGCGCTGTTCGATCAGGTCGAGCAAGCGGCCCGGGGTCGCGACGAGGATATCGACGCCGCGGCTCATATCCTGGCGGTTCTTGTTGATGCTGGTCCCGCCGAACACGGTCGCGACCGAGATGCGGCTGAACTTGCCATAGTCGCGCGCGCTCTCGGCGATCTGGCTGGCGAGCTCGCGGGTCGGCGCGAGGATCAGCATGCGGCAATGCGTCGGGAGGACGCGCTTGCCAGCTTCGACGAGGCGCTGGATCGACGGGGTGATGAACGCCGCGGTCTTGCCGGTGCCGGTCTGCGCGATACCGAGCAGATCGCCGCCTTCGAGCACGGTCGGGATCGCCTGCTCCTGGATCGGGGTGGGCACGGTATAGCCCTTGGCCTCGAGCGCGCGAACGAGCGGCTCGGCGAGACCGAGATGGGAAAATTTGGTCATGGAATCTTTCAGATATGCCTCACGCACGCCGAAGGGGCGCACGGGCGGCGGGGGTAAAATGACACCCCGCGTGACTTGGGAAGCCTGTCGCTTGAACGACCGAGACGGAGCCTGAACCTTGCGGTTCGATCACGCTGCTAGACGCCTCGATAGCGGCCATATGCATGTTGCAGTGCAAAAAGTCAAGGTTTGCCGTCGGCAGGCAGTTTCGGTATAAACGCTGCGACGCCGGGCACACCCGCCCGCCCACGATGGAGACAGCTTTGACCAAGACGACGATCGCCCGATCCGTCCTCTTTGCTCAGGTGCCTTATGTCTTCCTTCGTTACCCTGGATTCGTTGTCGCTCTCGACGCCTGACGGCCGTCCGCTCTTTCATGATCTGACGCTTTCGTTTGGCCGCCAACGCACCGGCGTTGTCGGGCGCAACGGCTGCGGCAAATCGACGCTGCTCCATGCGATAAACGGCAGCGTCGAACCCGTCGCCGGCAGTATCGCACAGCACGGTAAAGTCGCATTGTTGCGGCAAGATTGGCCGGATCCGTCGATTTCCCTGGCCGGAGCGCTCGACGTGGCGGAGGCATTGGCGCGGCTGCAGCGGATTGAGGACGGGCGCGGTGCAGAAGCCGATCTCGCCGAGGCCGACTGGACGCTCGAAGCACGGATCGACGCGGCGCTGGCCGAGGTCGGCTTACCGGGTCTCGACCTCGGCCGCCCGCTCGCATCGCTGAGCGGCGGGCAGCGCACCCGCGTCGCGATCGCGCGCGCGGTGATTGCGGCGCCCGATTTGCTGCTACTCGACGAGCCGACCAACAATCTCGACAAGGACGGTCGCACCGCGATCGCCGCACTGATCGCCGGTTGGAAGGGCGGCGTCGTGGTCGCGAGCCACGACCGTGCGCTACTCGAGGGCATGGACCGGATCGTCGAGCTGACTCCGATCGGGTGCCGGCTGGTCGCGGGCGGCTGGTCCGATTTCGTCGCGGTGCGCGATGCCGAGCGCGCGGCGGCTGCGATCGAACTGGAGCGCGCCGAGACCGGTCTGCGCCAGACCGAACGCGCGGTGCAGGATCAGCGCGAGCGTAAGGCGCGACGCGACAAGGCCGGGCGCGCGTTCGGCAAATCGGGGAGCGCGCCGAAGATCGTCATCGGCGCGATGAAACGCCGCGCCGAAAACACCGCCGCGCGCTACAGCCAGCTGGCCGAACGGATGGTCGGCGACGCCGAGGCCGAAAGCCTCGCGGCGCGCGCCAGGGTCGAGGTGACGACACCCCTCACCATCGACCCGCCGTCGAGCGGGCTGTCGTCGTCGCGCGAACTGCTGCGGATCGAAGGCGCGACGATCGCGCGCGGCGAGCGGCGGATCGGGCCGGTCGACCTTGCGGTCCGCGGGCCGGAGCGCGTCGCGTTGTCGGGGTCGAACGGCACAGGCAAGACCAGTGTGCTGGCGCTCGCGGCGGGCGCGCTGGAGCCAGTCGCGGGCAGCGTGTGGCGGTCGGACCGGATCGCGCTGCTCGACCAGCATGTCGGGTTGCTCGACCGTGATGCGACGATCCTCGCCAACCTGCGCGCGCTCAGCCCGGAGCTAACGGAGAATGAGGCGTATGCGTCTCTCGCCCGCTTCGCGTTCCGCAACCAGGCGGCGGCGCGAATCGTCGGCACGCTGTCGGGCGGCGAGCGATTACGCGCAGGGCTGGCGTGCGTGCTGTCGGCGGCGCGCCCGCCGCAATTGCTGTTGCTCGACGAGCCGACCAACCATCTCGACCTCGATTCGATCGAAGTGCTCGAGGCGGCGCTACGCGGTTACGACGGCGCGTTGCTGGTGGTCAGCCACGACGCGGCTTTTCTGGAAGCGATCGGGATCGAGCGAGAGGTCGTGCTTGCCTGACTCCCCTCCCTGGAAGGGAGGGGTTGGGGGTGGGTGGGTTGGAAGCGAGACCTGTCCTCGCTACCTACCCACCCCTAGCCCCTCCCTTCCAGGGAGGGGAACTGAAACTAAAGCGACCGCCCGATCAGCTCCTTCATGATCTCGTTCGTCCCTCCGTAAATCCGGCTGACCCGCGCCGCGCGCCACATCCGGGCGATCGGATATTCGTTCATATACCCCGCGCCGCCGTGGAGCTGGAGGCATTTGTCCATCACTTCCCACTGCAGCTCGGTATGCCACAGCTTCGCCGCCGCACCCTCGGTCGGGGTCAGCTCGCCCTTCAAGTGGCGCGTGATCGCCCAGTCGAGGTGCGCCCAGCCGACCTGAAGCTTGGCCGCTAGGTCGGCGAGCACGAACCGCGTGTTCTGGAAATCGAACACCATCCCGGCGAACGCCTTGCGCGACTTGGTGAACTCGACGGTCTCGTCGAACGCCTTTTGCGCCGAAGCATGCGTGCCGACCGCGATAGACAGGCGTTCCTGCGGCAATTGGCTCATCAGATAGATGAAGCCCTTGCCCTCCTCGCCCAGACAATTGGTCATCGGCACGCGGACGTCCTCGAAGAACAATTCCGACGTATCGGCCGCGTCCTGGCCGATCTTGTCGAGCTTGCGCCCGCGCTTGAACCCCTCGCGGTCGGCCTCGACCAGGATGATCGACATGCCCTTATATGCCGGCTTGGCGTCGGGATCGGTCTTGGCGACGACCAGCACCAGGTCGGCGTTCTGGCCGTTGGTGATATAGGTCTTGCTGCCGTTGACGACGTAATGGTTGCCGTCCTTCTTCGCGCTCGTGCGGATTGCCTGGAGGTCGCTGCCCGTCCCCGGCTCGGTCATCGCGATCGCGGTGATCGTCTCCCCAGATACGAGCCGCGGCAGCCATTGCTTTTTCTGCTCTTCGGAACCGTAGGTCTCGATATAGCCGCTGACGATGTCCGATTGCAGCGAGAAGCCTGCGGGGACGCCGATATACGACATTTCCTCATCGACGATCGCGTTGTAGCCGAAGTCGAGCCCGAGCCCGCCATAGGCCTCGGGCACGGTCGGGCACAGCATCCCGATTTCACCCGCCTTGCGCCAGAATTCCCTGGGGACGAGGCGATTCTTTTCCCATTCGTTGACGTTCGGCACGCCTTCCTTTTGCAGGAACGACCGCACGGTCTGGCGGAACGCCTCGTGATCCTCGTTATAGGCGAAACGGCCGGGCACGGCGTCGGGGGTCATATCAGTCCTCTCCTGCAACCTTTTTCCCGGTGTGGCGGGCAAGCAGGCGGCTGGTCAATCCCCCGTCGGTGCGGCTAGGGTTGCGACAAAACGAGGAGAGCGCATGAAACTGGCCAGCTTGAAGCACGGGCGCGACGGCAAGCTCGTCGTGGTGTCGACCGATCTCGCCTGGTGCGCCGACGCGTCGCACATCGCCCCGACATTGCAGGCCGCGCTCGACGATTGGGATCGAGTGTCGGTCGATCTCAAGAATTTGCAGACCGATCTCGACCATGGCGTGATTCCGCGCGAACGCTTTCACGAGCATGACGCCGCATCGCCGTTGCCGCGCGCGTATCAATGGGCGGACGGGTCGGCCTATGTGAACCACGTCGCGCTGGTGCGCCAGGCGCGGTCGGCGGAGATGCCGGAGACCTTCTGGCACGACCCGCTAATGTACCAAGGCGGATCGGATGGGTTCCTCGGCCCGCGCGACCCGATCCCGCTTGCCGACGAAAGCTGGGGCTGCGACCTCGAGGCCGAAGTCGTGGTGGTGACCGGCGACGTCCCGCTTGGCGCGACCCGCGAGCAGGCGCTCGACGCGATCGTGTTGGTCGGGCTGACCAACGACGTATCGTTGCGCAACCTCATCCCCGGCGAGCTCGCCAAGGGGTTCGGGTTCTTCCAGTCGAAGCCCGCGAGCGCTTTTTCGCCGGTGTTCGTCACCCCCGATTCGCTCGGCGACTGGTGGAAGGACGGCAAGCTCCACCGCAAGCTGATGGTTGACCTCAACGGCCAGCCGTTCGGCCGGGCCGACGCGGGCGAGGACATGACCTTCGACTTCGGCACCTTGGTCGCGCACGCGGCGAAGACGCGAAAGCTCGGCGCGGGGACGATCGTCGGGTCGGGCACGGTGTCGAATCGCGACCGGGATGGCGGCCCGGGCAAGCCGATCGCCGATGGCGGTGTGGGCTATTCATGCCTCGCCGAAATTCGCACCATCGAGACGATCAACGGCGGCAAGCCGGCAACGCCGTTCCTCAAACAGGGCGACACCGTGCGCATCTGGGCGGAGGACGACAAGCACCACCCGATCTTCGGCGTCATCGAGCAGACCGTCGGCGGCTAACGCTCGGCGGGGTGCTGCGCCAGCGACAGGATGTTGCCGTCAGGATCCCTGAACCACGCCACGCGAGCGCCGCCCGGCGCGGACCAGATTCCGCTGGCATCCTGTTGGTCGCCGAAGAACGGATAGCGCTCGAACGCGACGCCGCGCGCACTCAGTGCCGCGACGTCGGCGGCAATATCGGGCGTCACCCAGCCGAGCACGGTATATTCTGCCTGCGCCCGCTGCGGCGGCTTGACGATTCTGAGCGTGTTGGGACCGGCGCGAAACGAATGCGCGAAGCCGTCGAAACCGAGGTAGGGCAAACCGAGCGTTTCGGCGTAGAAGGCACGCGCTCGCTCGGGATCGTCGGTCGCGATAAACAGTCCGGGAATATGATCGGCGAGCATAAGACATCTCCCGCGTCCGCATGTGTGTCTACCTTATTTGGCAGGCCGGGCCAATTGTTCGTCCGTGACAGTTCGCCGGATCGATCTAAGAGTTTGCCCGACTCGCCAAGGCCGTTGAAATTTTATAACAACGGGACAAAGGCAGCGCCCAGGCGTTACGCCAACGAGTCGAACCCGGAGAGAGCATGGCCAGCGAGTCGCCGCGCGCCAATTTGAAGCCCCTGTCGCTGCACGTGCCCGAGCCCAAGTTCCGGCCCGGCGATACGGCCGATTTCACCGCCGTCGATATCCCGGCGGCGGGCGCCGCGCGACGGCCCGATACCGCCGACGACGCGCAGTCGTTCACCGACCTCGTGTATTCGATGGTCCGCGTGCTCGACGAGAATAATCGCGCGGTCGGGCCGTGGGACCCCAAGCTGACCCCCGACACGCTGCGCCGAATGCTCCGCAACATGGCGCTGGTGCGCGCGTTCGACGAGCGCATGTTCCGCGCGCAGCGGCAGGGCAAGACCAGCTTCTACATGAAGTCGCTGGGCGAGGAGGCGGTGTCGGTCGCCGCCGCCGCTGCGCTGGCCGACGACGACATGGCGTTCCCGTCCTATCGCCAGCAAGGCGTTCTGATCTCGCGCGGGTGTCCGCTCGAGGACATGATGAACCAGATCTATTCGAACTCGGGCGACAAGCTGCAGGGCAAGCAGCTGCCGATCATGTATTCGGAGCGGCGCTTCTCGTTCTTCTCGATCTCCGGCAATTTGACGACGCAATATCCGCAGGCGGTCGGCTGGGCGATGGCGAGTGCGTCACGCGGCGACACGCGGATCGCGGCGACATGGTGCGGTGAAGGCAGCACGGCTGAGGGTGACTTCCACTCGGCGCTGACCTTCGCGACGGTCTATCGCGCGCCGGTGATCTTCAACGTCGTCAACAATCAGTGGGCGATCAGCTCGTTTTCGGGGTTCGCCGGCGCGGAGGCGACGACCTTCGCCGCGCGCGCGGTCGGCTATGGGATCGCGGGCCTGCGCGTCGACGGCAACGACGCGCTCGCGGTCTATGCCGCGACCGAATGGGCGGCGGAACGCGCGCGGACCAACCAGGGGCCGACGCTGATCGAGCATTTCACCTATCGCGCCGAGGGTCACTCGACCTCGGACGATCCGGGCCAGTATCGCAGCGCGGGCGAGCCGACCGCCTGGCCGCTCGGTGACCCGGTAGTCCGGCTCAAGAACCATTTGATCGCGCTAGGCGAATGGGACGAAGAGCGCCACGCCGCGCAGGACCTCGAGCTCGCCGAGATGGTCAAGACCGCGCAGAAGAATGCCGAGAAGAACGGCATCCTCGGTCACGGCCTACACCAGCCGCTCGACACCTTGTTCGACGGCGTGTTCGAGGAAATGCCCTGGCACCTGCGCGAGCAGCAGGCGCAAATGCTGGCCGAAGAAACGGCGAGCGGACGGCCATGGGATCGCAAGAAATGAGCGACGTGATGGAAACCGAAGCCACGGCCGAAACCGGCGGCACCGTTCGCATGAACATGATCCAGGCGATCAACTCGGCCATGGACGTGATGATGGCGCGCGACCCCGACGTGATCGTGATGGGCGAGGATGTCGGCTATTTCGGCGGCGTGTTCCGCGCGACCGCGGGCCTGCAGGCCAAGCACGGCAAGACCCGCGTGTTCGACACGCCGATCACCGAATGCGGCATCGTCGGCGTGGCGGTGGGGATGGGCGCTTACGGCCTGCGCCCGGTGCCCGAGATCCAGTTCGCCGATTACATCTACCCTGCGCTCGACCAGCTCGTGTCGGAGGCCGCGCGGCTGCGCTACCGCTCGGCGGGCGAGTTCATCGCGCCGATGACGATCCGCTCGCCCTACGGCGGCGGCATCTTCGGCGGGCAGACGCACTCGCAATCGCCGGAGGGTATCTTCACCCACGTCTCCGGCGTGAAGACGGTGATCCCGGCGACGCCCTACGACGCCAAGGGCCTGCTGATCGCGGCGATCGAGGACAACGACCCGACGATCTTCTTCGAACCCAAGCGAATCTATAACGGTCCGTTCGACGGCCATTGGGACCGCCCGGCGAAGAATTGGTCTCAGCATCCCGCGGGCGACGTGCCCGAGGGTTATTACAAGGTGCCGCTCGGCAAGGCGAACGTGGTGCGTAGCGGCGAGGCGCTGACGGTGCTCTGCTACGGCACGATGGTGCACGTGTGCAGCGCGGTGATCGAGGAGTCAGGGATCGACGCCGAAATCATCGACCTGCGCACGCTCGTTCCGCTCGATATCGACGCGATCGAGGAATCGGTGAAAAAGACCGGTCGGTGCATGATCGTCCACGAAGCGACGCGCACCAGCGGGTTCGGCGCCGAACTGTCGGCGCTGGTCCAGGAACGCTGCTTCTACCATCTCGAAGCCCCCATCGAGCGCGTCACCGGGTTCGACACGCCGTATCCCCACAGCCTCGAATGGGCCTATTTCCCCGGCCCTGTCCGCATCGGACAGGCGCTCAAGAAGATCATGAAGGACTGACGCGCGATGGCTCGTTTCGAATTCCGCTTGCCCGACATCGGCGAAGGCATTGCCGAGGCCGAGATCGTCGCGTGGCACGTCAAGGTCGGCGACACGGTCAAGGAGGACCAGGGCCTGGCCGACATGATGACCGACAAGGCGACGGTCGAAATGGAATCGCCGGTTGCGGGCACGGTGATCGAGTTGGCGGGCGAAGTCGGCGATCAGGTGCCGATCGGTTCGACTCTGGTGGTGATCGAGGTCGAGGGCGATGCCGCGGCAGCCGACGAGCCGAAGAATATCGGCGAGGAAGTCGCCGAGCAGCTCGGGATCGAGGACGAAGACACGCAGGAAGCGGAAACACCCGGTCTCGCCGACGCCGAGGGCAAGACACCGGCGTATGAAACTCCCAGTGCTC
>JBDSWC010000065.1:0-7812 GCA_039926845.1 Sphingomonas sp.
GCGCGCTATGATGCTGGACCAATTCAAGGGACCTCCAAGTGGCTTGCGCCGTCGTTCAACAAATGCTGCCTTGCGGTTGGAAGTCCCATGGGGCAGCGGGAAGCGGGCAATTAGGGACGATGGACCCCCACGTAAAGTGGTTTTTTGTGACAGGAGGCGGGCAGTGACCATCGTGCGACAGCCGACACGGGCCGGAGTTAGGGACGCCGCCGCGAAAATCGCCGCGATCCTGCCGCCGACACCGCTTTTTACGCATGATTTCAACGGTGTGATGGTCGCGTTTAAGGCCGAGTCGCTGCAACCGATCGGCGCGTTCAAGCTGCGCGGCGCGTGGCACCGGCTGACTGCGCTGGACGACGATCAGCGCAAGAAGGGCGTCGTGGCCTTCTCTTCCGGGAATCACGCGCAGGGCGTCGCTTGGGCAGCCAAGAAGCTCGGCATGCCGGCGACGATCGTTATGCCAGCCGATGCACCGCGGGCGAAGCGCGATGGCACGCTGGCGCTGGGCGCGGAGGTCGTGGCTTACGACCGTGCGGCCGGGGAAGACCGTATTCGGATCGCGAGTGAACTGGCGGAGGCGCGCGGCGCGACTCTCGTGCCGAGCTTCGACGATCCGTGGATCATCGAGGGGCAGGGGTCGGTCGGGATCGAGGCGCGGCGCCAGATGGAGGCGATGGGGCTGGGCGAGCCGAGCCATGTCGTCGTGCCGTGCGGTGGCGGCGGGCTCGCGTCGGGGATCGCGCTCGGGCTGTCGGAGGCGCGGATCACCGTCGTCGAGCCTGAAGGCTGGGACGACATGCGCCGCAGCCTGGAATCGAGTTGGATCGAGCCGGTCGGCCCCAACCCGCCGCCAACCGCGTGCGATGCGTTGCAGACCCCCGAGGTATCGCCGCTGACCTTCGAGGTGCTCGCGCGACGCGACGCGAAGGGAGTCGCGGTGAGCGAGGCCGAGGTGCGCGCCGCGCAACGCTGGGCGGCATCGGTGCTGCATCTGGTGGTCGAGCCGGGGGGCGCGGTCGCGCTTGCGGCCTTGCTCGCGGGCAAGGTGATCGCCGAGTACGGAATGCTGATCATCCTGTCGGGCGGCAACGTCGATATCGAAGCTTATGCCAAAGCTGTTGCGCCCGAGCCGGCGGAAGCGCCTGCAATCCCCGCGCTCAGCGGCGCATGACCGGCCTGGAGCAAATCGCCCCCGCGATCGCGATGATCGCGGCGTTCGTGCTGGGCTTTTTCGGGATCAGACTGGCGACGCGGCCCGATACGCGGACCAAGGGCGTGCTGATGGTCGTGATGGCGCTTGTGCTGGTGGGGAATGTGGTGATCTGGACGCTTTGATCGGGCTAGTGGGTCAAACCGACCCAACTCATCGCGCTCAGGCAAAGGACGAAGAGCGCTATCGCAATCGCCACTGAGCCCTTTTTACGATGGGCGCACCACAGTCCCGCAACTAGCGCGGCACATCCGAAGGCAACTGCGAGCCACACATACCGAAGATCTACGCCGTGTGGTCGGTAGTAGCTGATCAGGCCGTCGATGCCGATCGCATACAGCAAAAGACCGATCGTACTGAGCGTAAGCATCACGGAGGGCGCCGCTCGTTTCGCGACCGACAACATCGGCTGATTACCTCATCGAATTGGGCTGTTAGGGTCGAGCCGCATGTCCAGATACTTATCGACACTCGCCATCAACTCCGGCGTCTCATGCTCGAAAAAGTGGTTCGCCTTGGGGATCGTGTCGTGATGGATTGTGATGTGGCGCTGGGTGCGGAGCTTGTCGACGAGCTTCTGGATCGCGACCGGGGTCGCGACTTCGTCGTTCTCGCCGGCGATCAGGATGCCGCTCGCCGGGCACGGGGCGAGGAAGGTGAAGTCGTAGAGGTTGGCGGGCGGCGCGATCGAGATGAAGCCGCGGATTTCGGGGCGGCGCATCAGCAGCTGCATGCCGATCCACGCGCCAAAGCTGACCCCGGCAATCCAGGTGGTCGATGCTTCGGGGTGGAAGCTCTGCACCCAATCGAGTGCGCTCGCCGCGTCGGACAGTTCGCCGATGCCGTTGTCGAACGTGCCCTGGCTCTTGCCGACCCCGCGGAAGTTGAAGCGCAATGTCGCGAAACCACGGCGCTGGAAGGTCTTGTAGAGCTCCATCACGATGCGGTTGTTCATCGTGCCCATCGCCTGGGGGTGCGGATGGAGGATCATCGCGACCGGCGCGCGGGGCTTGGGGCCGGGATTGAAACGGCCTTCGAGACGGCCTTCGGGGCCGGGGAAGATGACTTCGGGCATGATATCCTGACGCGCGAATGTGTGCCGCCGATGTGGCGGGAAAGGTTGCGCGCTATATAGGCACCAGACGCCCCGACGCAATTGGAACGAATCGGACCCGTGACCGCCCGCATCTATCTCGATCATGCCGCGACGACGCCACTGCTGCCCGCAGCGCGTGAGGCGATGGCGGAGGGGTTCGCGCGCTGGGCGAATCCGTCGTCGCCGCATGCCGAGGGGCGCGGGGCGAAGGCGGCGCTGGAGACGGCGCGGGGGCAAGTCGCGGCGGCCTATGGTTGGGCCGGCGAGGTGCTGTTCACCAGCGGGGCGAGCGAGTCGCTGCGTATCGCGCTGACGCGGAGCGCGGTCGAGCGGCGGCTGGCGAGCGCGGTCGAGCATGATGCGGTGCTCCGCGCGGCGTACGATATTGCGCTGGTGAAAGTCGGCGCGGGCGGCTTGGTCGATGGCGATGCACTCGATGTCGCAATGGCGGGCGAGGGGCGCGCCGTCGTCGCGATCCAGTGGGCGAACAGCGAAACCGGCGTTCGTCAGCCGATCGCGACACTCGCCGATCGCGTGCATGCCGCCGGGCACCTGCTGCTGGTCGATGCCGCGCAAATGCCGGCGGGCGCCGACCGCGATGTCGCGCGACATGCCGATTTCGTCGCACTGTCGGCGCACAAGCGCGGCGGGCCGATCGGGATCGGGGCGCTGCTGGTGCGCGATCTTGCGACGCTCGACCCGACCGGCGGGCAGGAGCGGGGGTATCGGCCGGGGACGGAGAACATGCCGGCGATCCTCGGTTATGCCGCCGCACTGGCCGAGCCGGAGGATGTCGCGCGCTACGCCGAGCTGCGCCGCTATCTCGACGAGGCCATGGCGTCATTCGGTGGTGAGCCGGTGCTTTCTGCGGCGTCGCGGTATCCGGCGATCGGATCGTACCGCTTGCCCGGCGTGAGTTCGACGACGCAGCTGATCTGTTTCGACATGGCCGGGATTGCGGTGTCGGCGGGCAGCGCCTGCGCCAGCGGGAGCATGAAGCCGAGTCACGTGCTCACCGCGATGGGCTGGGATCAGGCGACGTCGCAGGAAGTGGTGCGCGTCAGCTTCGGGCGATCGACGACGCAGGCAGATCTCGACGCCTTCATTGCCGTCTGGCGCGAGATCGCAGCGGGCCGGGCGCGCGCGGCATGACCTATCTCGACTATCAGGCGACCACGCCACTCGCGCCGGAGGCGTTCGACGCGATGCTGCCCTGGCTGCGCGACCAACATGCCAACCCGCATTCGGCACATCGCGAGGGACGTGCGGTGAAGGCGGCGGTCGAGGTGGCGCGCGATCAGGTGGCGGCGTTGCTGCCCACCGGCGGCACGGTCAGCTTCACCAGCGGCGCGACCGAGGCGCTCAACTGGGCGATCAAGGGTGTCGGCGGATCCGTCGTCACGGTGGCGACCGAGCATGCCGCGGTGCTCGATACCGTGGCGGCGATCGGCGATGCGACGATCTTGCCGGTCGGACGCGACGGGGTGGTCGATCTTGGGGCGGCGCGAGCGGCAATTTCATCGGAAACGAGGCTGGTCGCAGCCATGCTGGTTAACAACGAGATCGGCGTGATCCAGCCGATCGCTGAACTCGCACGGCTAGCGCGTGAGGCGGGGGCGCTGTTCCTGTGCGACGCGGTCCAGGGATATGGCCGCGTGCCGATCCCCGACGGCTGCGACTTGATCGCGCTGTCGGCGCACAAGGTGCATGGTCCAAAAGGCATCGGTGCGCTGTGGGTTCGCGACGGCGTGTCGCTCGATCCGTTGCTGCATGGCGGACACCAGGAAGCGGCTGGACGGTCCGGCACGCTGTCGCCGTCGCTCTGTGCCGGGTTTGGTACGGCAGCGGTCCTGATGGCGGCGAAGAGCGAGGAGGATAGGCTGCACGTCGACCGGCTTTGGTCGACCGCGCTGGCGACGCTCGGCGACGGCTGGACGGTCAACGGATCGCCGGACAATCGTTACCACGGCAACCTCAACCTTCGGCGCGCCGGGCTCGACGTTTCGCGGCTGATGTCCGATCTGCGCGACATCGCTTTTTCCGCCGGATCGGCGTGCGCCAGCGGATCGGGGCGCCCGAGCCACGTCCTGCGGGCGATCGGGTTGAGCGATGCGGAGGCGAAGTCGAGTATCCGGCTCGGCTTCGGCCGTTATACGACCGAAGCAGAGTTGATCGATGCGCTGACCCGGATCGACGCTGCCGCGCGCGCGCAACGGATCGCGGCGTGACTCGCGTGATCTTCATCGAGCGCGACGGCACGCGGCGCGAAGTCGAATCGCGGCCCGGCGACCGCTTGCTCGACGTGGCGCAGAACGCCGGGGAGCCGCTGGAAGGCACGTGCGAGGGCCAGATGGCGTGCTCGACCTGCCATGTGATCGTCGATCCGAACGACTTCGCCAGATTGCCGCCCGCGGTCGAGGATGAGGAGGACATGCTCGACCTCGCCGCAGGGGCGACGCGGTATAGCCGGTTGTCGTGTCAGATCTGGCTCGACACGATCGATTCAATCACGGTTCGGATTCCGCCGGAGGCCAAGAACATGCAGGGCCGCTAACGATTTCCGCCCGATCCGTAACGATATTTCGGTCACGGAACGACCACGCGCTTCGGCCGTTTTGCGGAGCATGGGGGCGTGTAGTGAGAGGAAGCGAGTATGAATAAGTTGATCTTGATGGCCGCCTTGGCCGTCGGTGTCGCGGTCGTGCCGGCAGCGGCTAGCGCCGATCCCGGCCAAACCACCGTTACGAAGACGACGGTCAAGAAGACGATGGATAACGAGCGTAGCTATAACGGCGGTCGGCGTTGGCATTGGAAGACCGTGTGCACGACCAAGTGGAAGCATGGCCGCAAGTGGCGCCAGTGCCGCAAGGTCCGCACCCACTGGTAACCGCTTGAAACCGCCGCCCGACCCCGCCATATGCGCGGCGGGAGTCGGGCGGACGTGGTCGTCGCCAACCTGGTCAGAGCCGGAAGGCAGCAGCCACAACGATTTCGCCACGGGTCGTTCCGGCTCCCACCGCGCAGTTTGTGAGCGCGCGATGTCATCGCGCCACACAAACAAGCGCGGCCGGCAGCGCTAGGCGCTGTCCGACGACGCGGCTTTGCCGCGGCGCGATTTGGAACTACCATCCAACCCAGTGCATTTCCGACACCGTCTCTGGCTAACGAGTCCTGTCATGCGTTTCACTCCGATCTTCGCCGCTATCCTCGCCTTCGCCGGCATCGCGAGCGCAGCCCCAGCTTCCGCTGCAACCGCTCTGACCAAGCCGGTGGCCGTGGGCGTGTCGACGATCCAACCCGCCAGCGGCACCGCCGCCGATCAATATCGCGACCGCCGGGGTTGGCGCGGTGATCGCGGCTGGCGTCGCGGTTACTATCGCCGCGGCTATGCCTATCGCCCGTATCGCAACTTACGGCGCGGTCGCGTGGTGTGTCGCTACCGTTTCGGTGCGCGCCGCTGCTATCGCGTCTATTGAGGGCGCATAGCCCTTCGACAAGACGGCACGTCGTGCCTAGATAGGACTTGATGTCCGACGACTCCTTCCTCGACCTCGGCGAGCCGCCGCAGCCCGACAATACCGCTTATCGCGTGCTCGCGCGCAAATATCGGCCGCAGAACTTCGATCAGCTGATCGGCCAGGACGCGATGGTTCAGACGCTTGCTAACGCGATCCGGCGCGGGCGATTGGCGCATGCGTTCCTGCTGACCGGAGTGCGCGGCGTCGGCAAGACCAGCACCGCGCGGCTGGTCGCCAAGGCGCTCAATTGTATCGGCCCGGACGGACAGGGCGGCCCGACGATCGATCCGTGCGGCGTGTGCGATCCCTGTGTGTCGATTGCCGAAGGCCGCAACATCGACGTGATCGAGATGGACGCCGCGAGCCATACCGGCGTCGATGACATGCGCGCGGTGATCGACGCCGCCCGGCTCGCGGCGTTCGGCGCGCGATTCAAGATCTACATCATCGACGAAGTCCACATGCTGTCGAAGAATGCGTTCAATGCGCTTCTTAAGACACTCGAAGAACCACCTGAACATGTGAAGTTTCTGCTCGCGACGACCGAGGTTCAGAAGGTGCCGGTGACGGTGCTGTCGCGGTGCCAGCGGTTCGATCTGCGGCGCATCCCGGCGGACAAGCTCGCGGCGCATTTCGCGCGCGTTTCCGAAGCAGAAGGCGCTGAAGCCGAACCCGAAGCGCTGGCCCTGATCGCGCGTGCGGCCGACGGATCGGCGCGCGACGGGCTGTCGATCCTCGACCAGGCGATCGCGCACGCCGGGATGGAGGGCGGCGGGGTGACCGCGCCGGCAGTGCGCGCGATGCTCGGGCTGAGCGACCGCGCGGCGATCCGTGACCTGTTCGGGCTGTTATTGGAGAGCGATGCGCCGGGCGCGCTGGCGGCGCTCCGGACGCAATATGACCTCGGCGTCGATCCGCAGGCGGTCCTGCGCGGGCTGCTCGAGACGGTGCATGCCGTCACGCTGGCAAAGCTGGGCGGGGAGACCGATCCGGCGCAATCGGCCGACGAGCGCGAGGCGTATCAGGGGTGGGCGCGGGGCCTGTCGTTCCCGGCGCTTCATCGGCTTTGGCAGCTGATGCTGAAAGGTCATGACGAGGTCGGGCGCGCCGCGTTGCCGATCGAGGCGGGCGAGATGGCACTCCTCCGCGTGGTCCACGCGTCCAGCCTGCCAGATCCGGGTGAACTGGCGCGGCAGATTTCGAACGGTGCGCCGATCGCGGCGTCACCCACCGCCAGCGGAGCACCGGTTTCCGCGGCAACGCCGGTCAGTGCCTTGCCCGCGACGTTCGACGACATGGTCGAGCTGATCCAGCGCAACGGCGGTGGATCGCTGCTGTCGCACCTCAACGCCAATGCGCGCCCGGTGCGCTACGCGCCGCCCGAACTGACGCTGAGCACGCAACGCCCGTTGCCCGCCGATCTGCCGAGCCAATTGGCGACGCGGTTGCAGGATCTGACCGGCGTCAAATGGAAGATCACCACCGAGGATGCCGAGGGCGAGGCGACGCTGGCCGAGCGCCGCAAGGCGGCGGAAGAGGCGGAACGCGCCGCGATTTTGGAAGCTCCGATCGTCAAAGCCGCATTCGAGGCGTTCCCCGATGCTGTGCTCGAGAATTGGAATAAGGAAGCGAGTGTATGAAGAGCCTCGAAGACATCATGGCGATGGCGCAGAACGTCCAGGCCGAGCTGGCCAAGGCGCAGGATGGGCTCGACCAGATCGAGGTCGTGGGCGCGTCGGGCGGGGGGCTCGTGAAGGTCAAGGCGTCGGCCAAGGGCCGAATCATCGGTATTTCGATCGACGATTCGCTGATCGTGCCGGCGGACAAGCAGATGCTCGAGGATTTGATCGTCGCCGCATTCAACGATGCGCGGGCGAAGGCGGATTCGGCGTCGAACGCGGAGATGTCGAAGATGACGCAAGGCTTGCCCTTGCCGCCGGGGTTCAAGTTACCTTTCTAACCCTCTCCCATTGGGAGAGGGTCGAGCC
>JBDSWC010000066.1:0-14378 GCA_039926845.1 Sphingomonas sp.
GATCTTCTACGTCGATCCGGCGATCCTCAAGGACCCCGACGCGCGCGACATCCAGACCATCACGCTCAGCTACACGTTTTACCCGGTGGATTCCGGCAAAACTCCTAGCTAGAGCGGAGCGATAAGAGATAGGGAACTCGCACATGGCCGGCGCCAAGAACCACGATTACCACATCCTCCAGCCCGATCCGTGGCCGATCATCGGCGCGTTTTCGGCGCTGATCCTCGCGATCGGCGGGATCATGTGGATGAAGGGTGCGGCGCACGCGCCGGTGGTGTTCGGGATCGGCGTGATGTGCGTGCTGATCGTGATGTATTCGTGGTGGGCGAACGTCATCAAGGAAGCGCATCGCGGCGACCATACGCCCGTCGTCCAGCTCCACCTGCGTTACGGCATGATCCTGTTCATCGCGTCCGAAGTGATGTTCTTCGTCGGCTGGTTCTGGGCGTTTTTCGACTTCTCGCTGTTTCCCGCGCCGGTTGTGTGGGACGCCGCGTCGAAGAGCGCGAGCCTCGTCACCGACGCCGGTGCCAAGGCGGCGGCGGTGTGGCCGCCGAAGGGCATCGAAGTCATCAACGCCTTCCAGTTCCCGCTGCTCAACACGCTGATCCTGCTGCTCTCCGGCACCACGGTGACCTGGGCGCACCATGCGCTGATCCACAACCAGCGCGGCGGCGCGATGAAGGGCCTGTGGGGTCTGATCGGCGTTGGCGAGAATGACGGCGTCAAGAAGGGGCTGTGGCTGACGATCGTGCTCGGCGTGCTGTTCAGTTCGATCCAGGCCTACGAATATTCGGAGGCGCCGTTCCCGTTCAAGGGCCTGAACTACGGCGCGTCGTTCTTCATGGCGACGGGCTTCCACGGCTTCCACGTGCTGATCGGGACGATCTTCCTGACCGTGAACCTGATCCGCGCCTACAAGGGCGACTTCACCCCGCGCCAGCATTTCGGGTTCGAGGCGGCCGCCTGGTATTGGCACTTCGTCGACGTGGTGTGGCTGTTCCTGTTCGTCACCATCTATGTCTGGGGCGGCTGGGGCGCACCGATCCACGCCGGCTGATGACGGGCCCGGCGCCCGAACCCAGTCCAGCTCAAGTCGCACTCAAGGGACTTTGCCCGCGTTGCGGGGCGACGACGCTGTTTGCCGGCTGGGCGAAGTTCGCTGACCAGTGCAGCGCGTGCGGGCTAGACTTCAGCCGCTTCAACGTCGGCGACGGCCCGGCGGCGTTCCTGACGTTGATCCTCGGGGCGATCGTCGTGACGCTGGCGATCGCGCTCGAACTGACCGCGCATCCGCCGTGGTGGGTGCACGTCCTGCTCTGGGTGCCGTTGACGGCGGGCGCGGTGCTGGCGGCGCTGCGCGTGTCGAAGGCCGCGCTGATGGCGCTCGAATATCGCAACCGCGCCGCCGAAGTGCGCAACGAGGACACGCGGTGAAGCGGCTTCCCGTCATCCCGACGACCCTGGTCGCGCTGGCGGTCATGGCCATGATCGGGCTTGGCATCTGGCAGCTCCAGCGCCGCACCGAAAAGCTCGCAGCGCTGGCGGTGCTTGCCGCCAATCCGTCAAAGCCGATGATCACGATGCCGATCCCGGCGATCGGCGACGATTTGCTGTTCCGCCGCGCCGGCGCGATGTGCCTCCAGCCGATCAGCTTTTCGACCGAGGGCGCGGGCAATGCCGGCTATCGCATCATCGCGCAGTGCAAGACGGGCGCGGAAGGGCCGGGGTTCGCGGTCCAGATCGGCACCACGCGCGACGTCGACTTCAAGCCAACCTGGAGCGGCGGCCACGTCACCGGCATGATCAGCCATACGCCAAGCGATACGCCGCTGATCGCCGAGCTGTTCAACAAGAAGGCGCAGCGTCCGTTGCTGCTGGTCGCCGACACCCCCGCGCCCGGCCTAAACGCCAACGCGGTGCCGAGCATCGATTCGATCCCCAACAATCATCTGGCCTATGCCGTGCAATGGTTCGCCTTTGCAGCGATCGCGCTGGTGATCTACGGCCTCGCGCTGCGCCGGCGCGCGCGGAAGGAATAGGCATGCAGTACGTCAGCACGCGAGGCACCGCGCCCGCGCTCGACTTCCGCGAAGTGACGCTGGCCGGGCTCGCAAATGACGGCGGTCTGTATCTGCCAGAGGCTTGGCCGACCCTGACCCGTGACGAGATCGCGGCGATGGCGGGACTGTCCTACGTCGACACCGCCGTGCGGGTTATGCTCCCGTTCGTTGGCGACTCGCTGAACGAGAGCGAACTGCGCGAACTGTGCACGCAGGCCTATAGCCGGTTCGCGCACGACGCTGTGACGCCATTGGTCCAGCTCGATGGCCAGCATTGGCTGCTCGAACTGTTCCACGGCCCGACGCTCGCGTTCAAGGATGTCGCGCTGCAATTGCTCGGGCTGTTGTTCGAGACGTTCCTGACCGGCACCGACCGGCCGCTCACCGTGGTCGGCGCGACCAGCGGCGACACCGGGTCGGCGGCGATCGACGCGCTGGCGGGGCGCGAGCATGTCGAGATCTTCATGCTCCACCCCAAGGGCCGCGTGTCCGACGTCCAGCGCCGCCAGATGACCACGGTGCTCGCGCCCAACGTCCACAACATCGCGATCGAGGGCAGCTTCGACGATGCCCAGGCGATGGTGAAGGCGATGTTCAACGCCAACGCCGCGGGGACCGGGCCGCTCGGGCACCTTCGGCTGTCGGCAGTCAATTCGATCAACTGGGCGCGGCTGATGGCGCAGGTGGTCTATTATTTCTACGCCGCGGTCCGGCTCGGTGCGCCGGATCGGGCGGTCGCCTTCTCGGTCCCGACCGGCAATTTCGGGGACGTATTCGCGGGCTATGTCGCCGCGCGGATGGGGCTGCCGGTCGCCAGGCTGATCGTCGCGACCAATGTCAACGATATCCTCCATCGCGCGCTGTCGACGGGCGACTATTCGGCGAAGGGCGTGGTCGCGACTCCGACCCCGTCGATGGACATTCAGGTGAGCTCGAACTTCGAGCGCTTGTTGTTCGATCTCGGCGGGCGCGACGGAGCCGCGCTGCGTGACCAGATGGCCGGGTTCGAAGCGTCCAACGCGATGCGGCTGACCAACGCGCAACGCGAAGGCGCGGCTGCGCTGTTCGGCAGCGCGCGCGTCGATCTGGACGACATGGCGCTGGCGATGCGCTGGGCGTGCGAGCGCGCTGGGCAAGTGATCGATCCGCATACCGCGATCGGCCTCAGCGCGGCGCGTTCGAGCGGCCTCGACGTGCCGGTAGTGACGCTTGCCACCGCGCACCCGGCCAAGTTTCGCGACGCCGTCGAGCGCGCGACCGGCGTGCGGCCGGCCTTGCCCGCGCGAATCGGCAATCTGTTCGAGCGCGAGGAGCGCTACGAAACGCTGCCCGGCACGCTTGACGCGGTGGCGGGGTATATCGCCAAGACGGCTCAGTGAGGGTGGGGCGATGAAGCTCCACACGCTGATCGGCGAGCCTTGGGCCGATTACGGCCTGCTCGACAGCGGGCACGGGCGAAAGCTGGAACGCTATGGCCGCTTCCGCTTCATCCGCCCCGAGCCGCAGGCGATGTGGGCGCCCGCATCGCCCGAGTGGAAAGCCGATGCCGAATTCATCCCGGGCTCGGACGAAGAGGGCGGCGGGCGCTGGGAGTATAACGGCCCGGTCCCGCGCGAGGGCTGGCCGCTCAAGTGGGACGACGTCGTGTTTACGGCGCAGACGACGCCGTTCCGCCATCTCGGTTTCTTCCCCGACATGGCGCCGGTGTGGAGCTGGATGCGCGAGCGGCTCGACGGCGTGGCGGACGCAGAGGCGCTCAATCTGTTCGGCTATACCGGGGTCGGGACGCTGGCGCTGGCGTCCCAGGGCGTGAAGATGGTCCATGTCGACGCCTCCAAGAAATCGGTCGAGGGGGCGCGGGCGAACGCGCAACTCGCGGGCCTCGCCGACAAGCCGGTGCGCTGGATGGTCGACGACGCGACCAAGTTCGCCGCGCGCGAAGTGCGGCGCGGGCGGCGCTACGACGGCATATTGCTCGATCCACCCAAGTTCGGCCGCGGGCCGGAGGGTGAAGTGTGGCGGCTGGAGGAAGGGCTGCCCGGGCTGGTCGCCGATTGCCGCCAGTTGCTCGACGAGAACTCGCGGTTCCTGTTCCTCACGGTTTACGCTGTTCGCATGTCGGCGCTGGCGATCGGCGAGCTGGTCAGCCAGGCGTTCGCCGACTTGCCCGGCACGGTCGAGGCGGGCGAGCTCGCGGTGCGCGAGGAAGCGCGCGGGTTGCTGCTCCCGACGGCGATCTGGGCGCGCTGGCGCCGCTGAACGCTGCCTAAGTTGACACCAGGTTGACACTGGTCCGACGTGTCCCGGATATCATATCTCTCTGAAATAAAATGATAATGAGTCCAAATCGGGCCGGACGTTGGCAGGTGAAATCCTACATTGCAAGCATCAATCCAGCCCCGCGCGGATCGCCGCGCCGGCGACGAAGGGTGAGCCGGCGACGAGCAACAGGCTGACCGCCGCGAGCAGCTTGAGCGCCCCCGTCCCGCCGTCGAGGCTGCCCGCGCCGAAGATCAGCAAGGGTATGGCGAGCGGGAGGATCAACAGGCCGGCCAGCGCCCCGGCGCCGCGCAACGTCGCGGTGAGCGCGCCGACCGCGAGCGCCAGCGCGGCGAGGCCGGGGGTGCCGATCAGCAGGCCGATCTCGACCCGGATCAGCGTTTCGCGGGGTAGGTCGAGTAGCGCGGCAGCGGGAAGTGCGGCGAGCAGGATCGGCGGGGCGAAGCTCAGCCAATGCGCGACCAGCTTGGCAAGCGCGATCGCCGCTGCGGATTGCCCGCGCACCAGCAATTGGTCGATCACGCCGCTGGCGAGGTCGGGCGCTACCAGCCGCTCGACCGGAATCAGAGCTGCCAGTAGCGCCGCCGCCCACAGCACCCCGCCGCCGACTCGCGCGAGCAATGCCGCGTCGGGGCCAACCGTGAACGGGAACAGGATCGCGACGAGCAGGAAGAACGCGACCGGCAGCAGCGCCCCGCCGCCGATCCACGCGCGCCGCACGTCGCGTGCGATGAGATAGGCCAACAAGCCCACTACACGCTTCCCCGGCGAGACGAAGTCGACCGAAGGTCAACGCCGGGGGCCAGTATCGGGCCGGTTGCAACTGGACCCCGGCCTTCGCCGGGGGGGCGTAGATTGATGGACAGCGCGTTTGGCAACGCCATCGCGGTGTGGCTTGCGATGATCACCGCTCCGCCAACTGCGCGGTGCTTGGCGACAGCGTTCTCCAGCCGGGCAACGGCTGCATCGTCCAGCCCGTTGGCGGGCTCGTCGAGCAGCCAGACGGGCGCGCCACTCGCGACTATTCGTGCGAAGGCGGCACGGCGGCGCTGGCCGGTCGAGAGCAAGCGGACCGGCACCCGGGCCAGCTCGCTGAGCGCCATCGCTTCGAGAGCATTGGCCACCGTCTCCGCGCTACCGTCCAGCCGCGCCCAAAAAGCGAGCGCCTTCGCCAGCGGTAACTCTTCGTCGAGCGACGCAGCCTCGGTCAGCAGCGCGCGCGGCGCGTCGCCTTCGACACGTCCGTAGACGGGTCGCAACAGCCCGGCCGCCACACGTATCAGGCTCGATTTCCCCACGCCGTTCGCTCCGGTGACGAGCAGCGCGCCGCCCGGCTCGAGTTCGAACGACAGCGCCTCGAACAACACCCGTCCACCGCGCACGCAGGTCACGCCGCGAAACGCGAGGATGCTCACGCCTCGTCCTCGAGCCGGTGCATGTCGGCGTCGGACAGCCCGAAATGATGCCCGACCTCATGGATCACGATGTGGCGGACCAGCGTTGCCAGATCCTCGCCATCCGCGACCCATTCGTCGAGGATCGCGCGGCGATAGAGGTGGATGCGGTCGGGCGCCGCGCCCGAATCCATCGACGATTTCTCGCCGATCGGGCGGCCGTGATAGACGCCGGTCAGGTCGTAAGCGTCGTCGATGCCCAGCGCATCGAGCGTCGCATCGTCGGCGAATTCCTCGACGATCAGCACCACGTCGCCGAGGTGCGCGGCGAATTCTGACGGCAGCGATGCGAGCGTGGCGCGCGCGATCGCCTGGATATCCTCCGCGCTCGGCGCGCGCTGCTCTTGCCCGCTCATCCGCGTCGGCATAGGCCGATAGGCGGACACGCGGCAAGCAAGGGAGAGCGCCGATGGTCGATCAACTGACCGAGGACGAACGCGCCGAGGCGCTCGATGAACTCGACGCGTGGGACTATGATGAGGCGCGCGACGCGATCACGCGCAGCTTCACGTTCGAGGATTTCACCGAGGCGTTCGCGTTCATGACTCGCGTCGCGCTGATCGCCGAGAAGAGCGATCATCATCCCGAATGGTCGAACGTGTGGAACCGCGTCGATATCCTGCTCACCACGCACGACGCGGGCGGCCTGTCGGCGCGCGACGTCGCGATGGCCGAGGCGATCGACGCGCTGGTCGACTGACCACCGTTCGCCCTGAGCTTGTCGAAGGGTGTGTTGCGGAAACCGTGCTTCGACAAGCTCAGCACGAACGGCGTTATTCGGGGGTGGCGATCCCGCGCCGCATCTGCTTGCGCATCCGGCCCGGCAGCCATTTCGCCGCGAATTTCAGGCGGAAGGCGGTCTTGCCGACATAGGTGTGGACGGCGTCGCCATGCACCGCTTGCCACGCCGCTTCGGCGACGGCTTCGGGGCTGGTCAGCTCCAGCCCGGCATTCTGGACGACGTCGCGGATATTGCGGTTGCTGCCTTCGATCGGCCCTTGCAGCAATGGCGTGTCGATGAAGCCGGGGATCAGGTCGCGGACCTTGATGCCGTCGCCGAACCATTCGCCGTCGAGCCCCTCGGTCAGCGCGCGCACGCCGAACTTGGTCGCCGAATAGACCACCAGCCCCGACGTGCCGTAGATCGCCGATGCGGACGCCGTGTTGAGCAGGCACGATCCGGGCGTGGCCTTGAGATAGGCGTGGCCGATCTTCGCGCCGTTGAGCACCCCGCCCAGGTTGATCGACACGACGCGGTCCATGTCCTCGAAGCTCATCTGCGCGATCGGGCCGCCGGTGCCGATCCCGGCATTGTTGAACAGCACGTCGAGCCGCCCGCCGGATTTGTTGGTGAAGTCGTTGAGGCTGTTGGTCCAGGCGGCGCGGTCGCGCACGTCCATCGTGTAGGTGTCGACCATCCCGGCGGGCAGCATCGCCGCGGTTGCGCGCAGGCCCGCCGCGTTGACGTCGGCGATCCCGACCCGCCAGCCTTCGCGCGCAAAGCGTTGCGCGACCGCCTGGCCGATGCCCGATCCGCCGCCGGTGATGAAGATCGCTTTGGTATCCGCCATGACCATCCCCCAATTCCGTCATGCCGGGCTTGTCCCCGGCATCCAACCATCCTCGGACGACCAAGCTTGGGGCACGTTGGACCCCGGAACAAGTCCGGGGTGATGAACGAGGTGTTTGACGCGCCTTCGCCGCTCACTCATCACTTCACCGATGACCGTTACCGGCCCTTCCGTTGCGCTAAGCGGCGTGACCAAAACTTACCCCGGCGGCACGGTCGCGGTCGATAGCGTCTCGGTCGATATCGCCGGGGGCAGCTTCGTCGCGTTGGTCGGCAGCTCGGGGTCGGGCAAGTCGACCTTGCTCAAAATGATCAATCGGCTGATCGAGCCGAGCGCCGGATCGGTCGCGATCGACGGCGCGGACGTGACCGATGGCGACCCGTTCCGGCTGCGGCGGCGGATCGGCTATGTGTTCCAGAATATCGGGCTGTTCCCGCACATGACGGTCGCGGAGAACGTCGCCATCGGGCTGCGGCTGGAGGGGCAGAAAGCGACCGCGGGCCGCGTTGCCGAGCTGCTTGCGCTGGCCGATCTGCCTGCCGCGTTCGCGAGTCGCATGCCCGATGCGCTGTCGGGCGGGCAGCGCCAGCGAGTCGGCGTCGCGCGGGCACTGGCGACCGAGCCCAAATTGCTATTGATGGACGAGCCGTTCGGCGCGCTCGACCCGGTCACGCGCGATCAGCTCGGCACCGCGATCCGGGCGCTGCACGACCGGCTCGGGCTGACCACGATCATGGTCACGCACGATATGGCGGAGGCGCTCATTCTCGCCGACCGCGTGCTGGTGATGGACAAAGGGCGCATCGTCGCCGACGCCGCGCCGCGAGCGTTGCTTGCGGGCGAGGGCGGCGATGAGGCGCAGGCACTGGTCGCGGTGCCGCGCGAGCACATGCGACGGCTCGGCGCGCTGGAGGCGGGGGTGTGAGCGACTTCCTCGAAGTGCTCGGCCGCGTGCCTGATTTGCTGGCGCAGCATCTGTTGCTCGCGATGGCAGCGCTGGTGCTCGGGATCTTGCTCAGTCTGCCGCTCGCGATCTGGTCGGCGCGCGTGCCGATGGTGGGACGCGTTGCGCTCGGCTTTGCCAGTCTCGTCCAGACAATCCCCAGCCTCGCGCTGCTCGCGTTATTTTATCCCTTGCTGCTGTCGCTCTCGACGCTGGTCGGCGGCGGCATTCCGGCGCTCGGGTTCCTGCCGTCGCTGCTCGCGCTGACGCTCTATGCGATCCTGCCGATCCTGCGGAACGGCGTGACCGGGCTCGCCGGGATCGATCCGGCGGTGATCGAGGCCGCCGACGGCGTCGGGATGACCGCCGGGCAGAAGCTGCGGCTGGTCGAAGCGCCATTGGTTGCGCCGGTGCTGATGGCCGGCATCCGCACCGCGGCGGTGTGGACGATCGGCGCGGCGACGCTGTCGACCACGGTCGGCCAGCCGAGCCTGGGCGACATGATCTTCGCCGGGCTCCAGACGCAGAATTGGGCGCTTGTGCTCGCCGGATGCTTCGCCGCGGCGGGGTTGGCGCTCGCGGTCGATGCGTTGCTCGGCGTGATCGAACACGGCATCGCCAGACGCAAGCGCGGGCGGGTGTGGGTCGCGTTGGGCGTGCTGGCGGCGGGCATTGTGGTCGCGTTGGCGCCGATGCTGCCCGCCCAGAAGCCGACCGTCGTGATCGGCGCGAAGGGCTTTTCGGAGCAATATATCCTCGCGCGTGTGATCGGGCACCGGCTCGAGGCGGCGGGGTATCGCGTCCAGTATAAGGAAGGGCTGGGGTCGGGCGTGATGTTCGCCGCGCTGACGTCGAGCGATGTCGATGTCGCGATCGATTATACCGGGACGATCTGGACGAACGAGATGAAGCGGACCGACAGCGTGCCGCGCGACGCGATGCTGGCCGAGATTGCGCGATGGGAAGGCAAGCAGGGGCTTAACTTGCTCGGGCGCCTGGGGTTCGAAAACGCCTATGCCTTCGCGATGCGCGGCGACCGCGCGAAGGCGCTGGGTCTCACCAGCCTCGACGATCTCGTCGCCAAGGCCCCCGATCTGCGCTTCGGCGCCGATCTCGAATTCCTCGAACGTCCAGAGTGGAAGGCGGTGCGCGCCGTCTATCCACTGCGGTTCGGGGCGGCGAATGCCTATAATCCGACCTTCATGTATCGCGCGCTGGAGAGCGGGCAGGCCGACGTGATCTCGGCGTTTTCGTCGGACGGGCGGATCGCGGCGGACAAATTGACCGTGCTGACCGATCCGCGCGGGGCAATCCCCAATTACGATGCGATCCTGACGATCGCGCCGCGGCTCGCGAAGGACGCGCGGTTCGTCGGCGTGCTGCGACCGCTGATGGGGCGCGTCAGCGTCGAGGCGATGCGCGAGGCGAACTACATGGTCGATCGCGACGCGGGGAAGGTCAGCCCGGAGGCGGCGGCGCGCTGGCTGGAGAAGAAGATCGGGCTGTGATCCGCCCGTCGGCAAGATCGAACCACGTCGCGTCGGCGATCCCGGCGAAGGGCGCGGGTTCGGTGCCGGTCATCCACACCTGACTGCCGGTGAACGCCAGCCGGTCGAACAGCGCTGCGCGGCGCGACGGGTCGAGATGCGCGGCGACTTCATCGAGCAATAGGACAGGCGCGCGACCGGTGCGCTCGGCGGTGAGTTCGGCGTGGGCGAGAACCAGCCCCAGCAGCAGCGCCTTCTGTTCGCCGGTCGAGCAAAGAGCGGCGGGTTGCCCCTTATCGAGGTGCGTGACCGCCAGGTCGCCACGGTGTGGACCGACCAGCGTGCGCCCGGCGGCGGCATCGCGTCTGCGCCCGGCGGCTAGATCGGCGGCGAGGGTGTCGGCGCCGTCCCATCCCTCGAGCGCGATCCCAGCGCGCGCGAATGGTCCCGGCGGTTTGCCGGCCAGCCGCTCGGACAGCGCGGCGACCGTCTCGCGCCGCGCGGTATCGATCGCCACGCCATGCTCGGCCATCTGCACCTCCAGCGCGGTCAGCCACGCATCGTCGTGTGGCCCGTGCTCGGCGAGCAAGCGGTTGCGCGCGCGCATCGCCGCCTCGTAGCGGTTGGCGTGGCTGGCATGGTCGGAGCGCAGCGCGAGCGTCAGCCGGTCGAGGAATCGGCGGCGCTCGCCGGCCGGCTCGACAAACAAGCGGTCCATTGCGGGGGTCAGCCACAACACCGTCAGCCATTCGGCGAGCGCGGTCGCCGAATGGTTCGCGCCGTTGATCCGGACAATGCGGCGCTCGGGTGCGCCTGCTTGCGTGCCGGTGCCGATTTCGACGTCTCCGTCCAATGTCGCCGCGACCCCGAACCCGCCGTCGCCGCCCTGCCGCGCCATCTCCGACAAGGCCGCGCGTCTGAGCCCCCGCCCAGGCGCGAGCAGCGATACCGCTTCGAGCACGTTGGTCTTGCCCGCGCCGTTGTCGCCCGTCAGCACGACGAAGCCGCGCCCCGGTCGGAGCACGGCTTCTGCGTGATTACGGAAATCGGTCAGGACGAGGCGCGACAGCATCGCGCTCGCCCTAGCGGAGTTGGCGTCAGGCCGCGAGCTTCTCCGGCGCGGCGTTTTCCTCGCGGCGCTGGCTCAGGTACGAAGCCATTTCGGCGCCCAGTTCGCGCTGCGCCTTGAGGTAAGCGACCGGCTCGCTCAACCCCAGTCGCTGTCGCGCCGCATCGAGCGGTTCGTGCAGCAACTGTTCGTAATCCTCGCCCGAAATCCATTTCGCCTTTTTGCCGCGCTGATAGCCTTCCCAGACCGCCTTCATGAACAAATTGTTGCCCGTCACCTTGCGGCTCTTGAGCGCGGCGGCGCCACCGATGAAGGCCCAGCCGAGCCCGCCGACCTGCGCGTAGGAAAAGGCGACCAGCGCCGCTTCGCCCAGGCTCTCGTCGGCCTTGTAGCCGGTCAGCACGTGCCAGATGTCGTGCGTGTCGCGCACGCGCCGCCCGAACCAGGCGTACGGATGGAGCATCATCTCTTCCTGATTGATGTTCGATATTTCGGCGAGGCCGTCGGCCGAATAGCCGGTCGATTCGAGGAAGTGGTTGTACGTCGCGCCGACCGTGCCGGGCGCGAATTGCTTGGCGTAACCAGGCTGCGAGAAGACTTGCGCCAGCTCGTGGCGCTCATAGGCCATCCGACCGCCCTCGGCGGTCGCGATGAACCTGGCGTAGTTCATCGGCGCGTTGCCGACGTTGAGCGCGCGCATGATACGGAACACTTGCGTCGTGTCGTCGCCGTTCGCGAGCAGCTTCTTGATCGCGTCGAACGCCGTCTTCCAGTCGCGGCGTCCGGTCGTGCCGGGGAAAGGAGGGAGCTTAGCAGTCATCGGCGTGATTCCTTACTGACAATGATGTTAGTAAGCGAAAGTGGTGGATCGGTCAAGCCCTTCGACCGCAAAACTGCTTAAGGCATGGTTTCTGTCCAATTCTTCCAATTGATCCAGGTATTCGTCGGATAGGATGACGATGCGCTAAGGTCTTGTTTGCGTGGCGTTAGACGGAGTTTTTGAAACGGATGGCGGACGAACGTGACGCGCTGCTATCCAGCGATTGGCGTAGTGCCGGTCAGGCCAAGCTCACGCCCGCTCGCCCGCGGGGAACGTTCGGCAAGGCGCGCGAGCTGCACCTGCGCAGCCGCCCCGCCTCGCATCAGGAAGAGCGTGCTCGCGCGCTGGCCGTGCTCGGCGCGGGCCGCGAGGCGATGGCCGAATCGTTCGCAGCGGTGCAGGCGGGCAAGCCACTCGAGAAGACCGAACTGGTCGAGATCGTCGACGCCGTCACCGCGTCGCTGGTCCGCGACCCTCTGGCCTTGCCCAGCATCACGCGACTTCGCGAGCGCCACGAGCACACGTATCTGCATTCGGTGGCGGTGTGCGGATGGATGATCGCGTTGGCCCAAGAACTGCAGCTTAGTCCGGAAGCGGTCCGCGATGCCGGGCTGGCGGGGTTGCTCCACGATATCGGTAAAGCGACGCTGCCGCAGGAATTGCTCGACAAGCCCACGCGTTTGACGCCGCAAGAAGAGGCGCTGCTGCGCGAGCATTCGCAGCGCGGCCATGAGATCGTGAGCGCGATGCCCGATATGCCGGAAATCGTGATCGACGTGTGCCGCGATCATCACGAGCGGCCTGATGGCGCCGGCTATCCGCAAGGACTACGGGGCGACGCGATCAGCATTTATGCGCAGATGGCCGCGGTCAGCGACTTTTACGACAAGGCCACCGACCCCACGCTCAGCGGCGATAAATGGCCGTCGAGCCAAGCGATCGATCATCTGCGCGCGAATCCCGGCGCGTTCGACGAGCGCGTCGTCCGAGCGTTCGTCCGCGTCGTGGGCACATTCCTCCCGGGCGCGCTGGTTCGGTTGCGCAGCGATCGGCTGGCGGTGGTGCTCGACGAATCGGAGCGCGATCCGCTGCATCCGATGGTCGCGGTGTTCCGTTATATCGGCGGTGCGCCGGTCACGTGGCAGCGGATGAGCACCAAGACCGACCCGATCATCGGCATCGAACGGCCCGAATCATGGCAGTTCGAGGACTGGCCAGGGTTGCGGCGGAAACTGCTGGAACTGTCGGAATAAATCCGACCCTGCCCAATCCGTTCGTGCTGAGCTTGTCGAAGCATGTGCTCGGAACACGCCCTTCGACAGGCTCAGGGCGAACGGGTTAGATAATCCCGATCACACCCGCATTGGCATCAAAACGTATAGCGCCGGCGACTTGTCGTTCTCGCGGATCAGCGTCGGGGCACTGGCGTCGGCGAGGTGGACCTCGATCGTGTCGCCTTCCATCTGCCCGAGGATGTCGAGCAGATAGCGGCTGTTGAAGCCGATCTCGAACCCGGCCGCGGCATAATCGCCGGGGACTTCTTCCGCCGCGGTGCCGTTTTCCGGGCTGGTCACCGACAGCGTGATCTTGTCGCGATCGAGCGCCATCTTCACCGCGCGAGTCTTTTCGGTGGCGATGGTCGAGACGCGATCGACGCCCTCTTCGAAGCTGCGCGGGTCGATCTTGAGAATCTTGTCGTTGCCGGTCGGGATGACGCGGCTGTAATCGGGGAAGGTGCCGTCGATCAGCTTCGAGGTGAGCAACGCTTGCCCCAGGTCGAACCGGATCTTGGACGACGACAGCGATACGCCGACCGAGCCGTCGATCTCGTCGAGCAACTTGCGCAGTTCGGCGACACACTTCCGCGGAATGATGATGTCGGGCATTCCCTCGGCACCGTCGGGGCGCGGCAAGGTGACGCGCGCCAGGCGGTGGCCGTCCGTCGCCGCCGCCTTGAGCACCGGCTGGCCGTCGTCGGCGACATGCCAGAAAATGCCGTTGAGATAGTAACGCGTTTCCTCGGTCGAGATCGCGAAGCGCGTCTTGTCGATGATCTGCTTGAGCGTTTCGGCGGGCAGTTCGAACGACACCGGCAACTCGCCCTCGGCGATCACCGGAAAGTCGTCGCGCGGCAGCGTGCCGAGCTGGAACCGCGCGCGGCCCGCCATGATCGTCATCTTGCCCTCGGCTGCCGCCAGGCTGACCTGGCTGCCCTCGGGCAGCTTGCGCGCGATGTCGAACAAAGTGTGGGCGGACACCGTGGTCGCGCCCGGCTGCTCGACCGCGGCGGCGACGCTCTCGTTGATCTGGAGGTCGAGGTCGGTCGCCATCAGCTTCAACTGGCCGTCCGCGGTGGCGTCGATCAGCACGTTCGACAGGATCGGGATCGTGTTGCGGCGTTCGACCACCGACTGGACATGGCTCAGCCCCTTGAGGAGCGTTGCGCGTTCGATCGTCGCCTTCATCTCAAATCCCCCGGGCCGTCGCCCACTTCCTTCCCGCCAGACGTATCGAATCCGGGGGCAATTTGCCGTCTATACTCCTTAACCGGAAAAGGGGCCGGAGCAAGCGCTCCGACCCCGGTTTCCCACAGCTTTTGGCATTCTCGGCCCGCTATTGCGGGCGGCGGTGCCGGCCCACTCCCCCACCCGACCACCCATAGAATATCCTGATTGGGCGGTCGGGCGGGG
>JBDSWC010000067.1:0-9671 GCA_039926845.1 Sphingomonas sp.
GAGGTTGACGCCGCCCAACGCCGGGGCGTGCGACGCATTGTCGCGCGGCCGTTCCCGGCGGTCGTTGCCCGTCGTTTCCGCGGACATGGTTGGCGTCTCGTTAACCATGTCTCACTGAACAACGAAACTGGTAAAGTAAACGTTACTAATCCCGCCGAATCCTTCTTTCTGCTTGAGCGTCGCGTTGATCGCGGCGGTCAGCCGGGCGGCCAGTTTCTGCTTGCCTTCGGACGAGAAAACCTCGTCTTCGGTCGCGTCGCCGAGCGCCATCAGCACCGCGGAGCGCACCGCGATCTCGTTGGTCTTGAGGTTCTCGATCACCGTGTCGTCGTACGGCGTCGACACCGCGATCCCGACCTGGACGTAGTGGACGCTGTCCTGCAGGTTCGAGGTGAAGTCCTTGTCGAGCGGGTAATAGTTCGACGCGAATTTGTCGCCGCCCGAACCAGGCGGTGGCGCCTTGCCCCCGCCCCCGCCTTCGCCTTCCTTGCCCGCGCCGCCCCCGCCGCGCTTCTGCTCGGCCTTGGGCACCATCTTGTAGCCGGCCTCCTCGGCCGCGGACTTGGCGCCGCCGCCGCCGATATAGCCGAGCGCATAGGCGCCGCCCGCGCCGCCGCCGGCCACCGCCAGCACGCCGAGGATCAGGACCAGCTTGCCCTTGCCCTTTTTCTTCTTGGGCGTGGCGTCGTTTGCGGCTTCGGTCTCGTCACTCATTACAAATCCCCCGGATCAAGCGATGCGGCCGTCGTCGACGGCCTGGTTGTCGTCGCCGCGCTCAGTTGCGAGGCGGTTGGTGATCGGTTGCGCGCGCTCGGCCTGCGGATGCGGGCGATCGTCCCCCTGCCCGCTCAGATCGACGCTGGTGCCCGACAGTCGAATGCCGCGCGCTTCGGCGGCGGCGGCGAGTTGCGGCGCGGCATCGACCAGCAAGGTGCGCGTGGTCGGCTGCTCGGCGGTGAAGCGCACGCTGATCGCGCCGCTGTCGTGCGTGCGCAGCGCGATATCGACGCGGCCCAGCGCTTCGGGCTTGAGCCGGATCGAGGTGTCGTTGGCGTTCGCATTGTCGCGCAACGCTTCGATGTGATCGATCATCTTCTGCGGCCAGTCCTGGCGGCCGAGATCGAGCGTCTGGCGCTGGGCGTCGCCCATCGGCGCGATCGGCATAGCGGTTGCGGATTGCGACAGCGGCGTGGCCGCGGGCGTCAGCGACGACATCGCGTCGTCGTCGCGCTTGCTGCGCTCTGCCGTCATCGCCAACGCGAAGAGCGCGGGCAGCGCGGCGGCGATCGGCTGCGCGTTCGCCGCGCGATCGGCCAAGCCCTGCGGCTGGACGGGCGGTAACTTGATAGGCGAGGGTGCGATGTCGGACTGGCCGGCGGGCGTCACGAGGGGCGGCGTGAACATGCGCGGTTTGAAGACATCGACATCGCAAATGCCTTGCGGGTCGATCGCCTGGGGTTTCACCTCGGGTGCGCCGGATGCCATCAGCACGTCCGGTGCAATGTCGGGCGCTGCTTCCAGGGTCACCGGGAGGTCGGTCGACGGGGCGGGCGGCGGCACCTGGACTGCAACCGGGGTCATGACTGGCGGCGGACCGAACAGCCACGCGAGCGCGGGGTCCACGTCCTTGTCCTTTTCCGGCAAATCCTTGCCGGTTGCGGCATCGCCTTGCCCCTTTTCGTCGTCAGCCGGCGCCTTCATCTTGGGCGTGAACTGCCTGTCGTTCATCACCTCGCAGAAGCCGCCTTGGCTCGACGAATTGGGCACGTTCGCCGAAGGCGGCGCGGCCGACGCGGGCAGCGCAATCGAGCTGGCAGAAGGCGTGGTCAGATCGGACATCTTTACCCCTATCGCGGGGCGTGCACTGCCCCGCGCGGGGAGTTCAGCAAGGATCGTGCCGAATCTTGCGAACGGGCGGCGCGACTTCGAGCGCGCGGATCGCCTTGAGCGCTGCTTCGGCGTCGGCACGCGCCATCAATTTCTCGATCGCGCTCTGGTCGCGGCGCGCTTCGCGCGTCGCTTCGACGGCGCGGTCGGCGGCGTGCTCGGCGTCGATGAGACGCGCTTGCGCCATCTCCGCCGAGGCGTGCAGCCGGGAGCGGAAATGCGCCGCGGCGACCAGCGCGAAGCCGCTGCCTTCGGTCGGGGCGGGCGCAACGTTTTGCGCAAGCTGCGCGATGCGGTGTGCGAGATCGGCTTCGCTGGCGCGCTTGTCGTGCGCCTGCGCTTCGGCAGCGCGAGTCATGTTGAGCTGGAGCGTGCGGACGCGCAGCAGCCGGTCGAGTTGTTTCTTATGCGCCATGATCGCCGAACACGCCGATCAGTTCGGCAACCGCGTCGTCCATCGACACGACGCTGTCGGCATCCTGGCGGATATATTCCATCACCGCCGGGTGACACGCGATCGCCGCGTCGATTTCCGGGTCGGCGCCGCCGCGATACGCGCCCATCAGGACGAGATCGCGATTTTCTTCGTAGGTGGCGAGATGCCGGCGCAACACGCGCGCGGCGGCGAGATGTTCGGGTGTCACGATATCGGTCATCACGCGGCTGACCGACGGGCCGAGGTCGATCGCCGGATAGACGCCGCGTTCGGCGAGCTGGCGGCTCAAGACGATATGGCCGTCGAGAATCGAGCGTGCGCTATCGACCACGGGGTCGTTGCCGTCGTCGCCGTCGGCAAGCACCGTGTAGATGGCGGTGATCGACCCGCCCGACTTCACGTCGGTGCCGGCACGTTCGATGAGGTTGGGCAGCATCGCGATCGCGCTGGGCGGATAGCCACGTGCCGACGCGGGTTCGCCGAGCGCGAGACCGATCTCGCGGCCCGCATGCGCGACGCGCGTCAGCGAATCCATGATGAGGAGGACCTTCTTGCCCTCGGCGCGGAAGCCTTCGGCGATCGCGGTGGCGCGCAGTGCTCCACGGATGCGAAGGACGGGCGAATGATTCGCCGGGACCGCGACGACGACCGAACGCGCGCGCGCCTCACCGGCGACCTTGGTCTCGAGGAAGTCGGCGACCTCACGGCTACGCTCGCCGATCAGCCCGATCACCACGACGTCGGCTTCGGCCGCACGCACGATCATGCCGAGCAGCACCGACTTGCCGACGCCCGAGCCGGCCATAATGCCGACGCGCTGGCCTTGGCCAATGGTGAGGAGCCCGTTGATCGCGCGCACGCCGACGTCCATCGGCTGGAGCACGCGCCCGCGGTCGAGCGGGCCCTGAAGCTTGCCGGCCAGCGGCCAGTGTTTCGCGCCGCGGATCGGGCCGAGCCCGTCGATCGGTTTGCCCGCGCCATCGACCACGCGGCCGAGCAGTGCCGACCCGACCTCGGCCGCGCCGGGCGCACCGATCGGCCGGACCGAGGATTGCGGGAGCAAGGCGGCCGGGCCGCCCAAATTCATCAACAGCGTGCGGCCGTTGCGAAAGCCGATCACTTCGGCCTCGACCTTTGCGCCGTTTGCCGCACCCACCTGGCACACGGTGCCGACCGAGAGATTGAGGCCCACCGCCTCCATCAGCAGCCCGTCGAACGAGGCCAGCCGCCCCGAAATCTTGGAGGCGGGCGCGAAGTCGGCGGTGCCGAGGCTTTCGAGATAATCGCCGGCGAAACGGTTGAGCATCAGTCGGGCAAGCCCGCGCGATCGATCAGCTGGGCAAGTTGCTCGAGCCATTGATCGGGGCCGTCCTCGACGATCGTCGCCGCCGATTCGAGCACGAAATGCCCCCGCGCGACGTGCGGGTCGGCGACGGCAAAGACCTTCTCGGGCAATTTTCCCTCGATCAACGGCATGTCGTCGGGGTTGAGGCGCAGCAGCGCCGATTCGGCGTCGTCGCCGATCATCCCGGCGGCGCTGGCGACGCGGCGAGTCAGCAGATCGGCGTCGACCCCGGATTCGCCCACCATCCTGGTGACCAGCATCAGCACGGTCGAACGCAAATGCGCGGCGAGCCGTTCGCGGTCGATGCGGCGGTCGTCGGCGATCGCCTTTACCAAGGTCTCGAGCAACGCCTGATCGCGCTCGCCCAATCGCCCGCCATTGGCCAGCGCGGCGGCGAGCCCTTCCTCATACCCCTGAGTCCGGGCGGCGGCGACCGGATCGACGAAGCCGGCGTTCGGCCGCGCCGCGTCGAACGGATCCCAACCTTCGGTCGGATCGGCATCAGGATCGGCGGGCGTGAAATGGCGTGGCTGCGCGGGGTCGCCCGGCGGCGTCGGTGTCATGTCGCGCGGCGCGAACGCCACGCCTTTGGCGGCATAGGCTTGGCGCAACGCGGCGCCCGCGGCGTCGCGGCGCCCGGCGAACCCGGCGACGAAGCTCGACAGATTGGCGTCAGACATAATCGTCGTCGCCGCCCATCATGATCGTGCCGTCCTTGGCGAGCGCGCGCGCTTGCTGGATGATGATCTTTTGCGCTTCGAGCACTTCGGACAGCTTCATCGGCCCGCGTGCTTCCATCTCGTCGCGGATGCCGTCGGCGGCGCGCGCCGACATACATCCCAGGAAACGGCTGCGAATGTCTTCGTCGACACCCTTCAGCGCGCGGGTCAGTATGTCGCTGTCGATATTGCGAATCAGCGTGCCGAGGTTCTTGTCGTCCATCTCGAGGAGGTTCTCGAACACGAACAAGGCTTCCTCGATCGCCTTCGCGACCTCACGGTCGATCTTGAACAGCTTGGGCATGACGCGCTGCTCGGTGGTCTTGCGCGCGCCCGACAGGATCTTGGCCGCCTCGCGCGTGCCGCCGAGCGTGACGCCCGCCGATTGCGTCGCGGCGCTGGTACGACCGGCGAGCATCGTGCGCAGCGTCTCGACCGCTTCGGGCGTGATCGGCCCGAGCCGCGCGACGCGGTGAAGGATGTCGGGCTGCACCGCATCGGGCAGCATTTCGAGCACTTGCCCCGCGATCACGGGATCGAGGTTCGCGATCACCACCGCGGCGATCTGCGGATGTTCCTTCTCGATCATCGACGCGATCTCGCCCGCGTCCATCCAGTCGAGCAAGTCGATCTGGCACGCCGCTTCGGGCGGGGTGATGCGCGCAAGCACGCTGTCGGCCTTTTCCTGGCCCAGCGCGCGAGTCATTACGCCTTCGATGATCGGCTTGGGGTCGAACCCGATGGCCGTGCGATCGCGGGCGCGGCCGACGAAATCGTCGAGCACGTCGCCGACCTGGTCCTCGCCGACGTCCGCGACCGCGAACATCGCCTTGCCGAGCTGGCGGACCTCTTCGGGGTCGAGCTTCTGGAGGATGGCCGCAGCCTCCTCCTCGCCGACCAGCATCATCAGGACGGCGGCGCGCTCGACGCCGGTATAGGAGCGAAAGGGCGCGTTCATCAGCGTGCGTCCGCCTTGATCATGTCACGAACCGCGAGCGCGGCGCGTGCGGGGTTATCCCGGGTGAAACCGCGGACGGTGCCGATCCGGTCGTCGAAATTCTGTGCGCTTTCGAGCGCGTCGATCCCGACCGGGCCGGCGACGCGGCCGCCGGCAGCCGGCGCACCGATGCCGAGCGCGGCGAGGTCGCGGTTGCCACGGCCAGCCTCGTCGCGCCGCTTGAGCAGCACCTTGGACAGCGGGCGAACACCGATGAACAGCACGAGCAAGGCGATCACGAGCGCGGTGCCGTTGCGGACGATCATCGCGAACCAGCTGCTTTCGTAGAAGGCGGGGCCGCCGCCGGCCACTGCGGCGGGCGCGAACTTGCGGCTGATCACCGTCACCTGGTCGTTGCGTGCGGCGTCCGCCCCGACCGCCGAGCGGACGAGATCGGTGATCTGCTGCAGCTCGACGGGCGAGCGCGGCTTCGACCCTTCGACGTCGCGCAGCACCACCGCGACCGACAGGCGCTTGAGCCCGCCGGGCGCGGCGCGAGTGACCGAGACTTCCTTGCCGAGGTCATAGGCACGCGCATATTCGTCGGACGACTTCGCGGTGTCGGGCAGCGCGGGCTTGGTGGCGGACGTCGCACCGGGTGCCGGCGTGGGACCAGGCGCAGGCGCAGCACCGGCAGCCGGTTGCGGCTGCGGCGTCGACACCGTAGTCGGCCCCGGAGGCGTGTTCGACAGCGCGCCGGGGATCCCACCGGGAGGCGTGTTGGCCGCGCCATCCTTGCTGGTCCAATTGCCCTGCTCGGCGCGGAGCGCGCCGGCCTTGTCATAGCTTTCGCGGGTCGAACTGGTGTCGTCGAGATTGACGTCGGCCGACACTTCCGCGGTGAAATTGCCCGCCCCGACCAGCGGCGTCAGCAGCGTGGTGAGCTGGTCGCGATACTTCTGCTCGACCTGGTTCTGGAAGCGGATGCGCGTTTCGTTGGCGCTGCCCGCACCATCGGGCTTCGACAGCAACGCACCCATCTGGTCGACGATCGTCACGCCTTCGGGCTTCATCCCCGGCACCGACGAGGCGACGAGGTTGACGATCGAGGAGACCTGCGCGTCGGACAGCGAGCGTCCGCCGGCAAGCTTCAAGACGACGCTGGCGGTCGGCGACGCATTGTCGCGGACGAACACAGTGTTTTCGGGAACCGCGAGGTGCACGCGCGCCTCGGACACGGCGTCGATATCCTCGATCGAACGGGCGAGTTCGGTTTCGCGCGCCTGGCGAAGGCGTTCGCCCTCGACCGCGCGGCTGGTGCCCATCGGAAGGTTGTCGAGGATCGCGTAACCGGCAGGCGCCGACTTGGGCAGACCTTGTCCGGCGAGCAGCATCCGCGCCTTCGCATAATCGCCCTCGGCGACGGTCACGGCGTCGGTCGAATCGTCGAGCCGCCCCGTAATGCCGCCGGTCTTGAGCGCGTTGATCACCGCCGATTTGTCGCTGTCGGGAAGCCCCGAGAACAACGTCTTCTGCGTCGGCGTCGACAGCATGAACCAGGCGAGCGCGGCGGACGCGATCAGGCCGACCATGAAGATCATCGGCAGGCTGCGGCGGACCGCGGGCTGGCCGAGCATGTTGTTGAGCTGCTTCACCGGGTTGGCGAAGGGTTCGGTGCCCGTGTCGGGCATGGGGGTGAGTTGGTTGGCCATGATCGATTACACCGGCATGCTCATGATGTCCTTGTAGGCGGACAGCAGCTTATTCCTGACCTGCAACGTCGCTTCGAAGCTCACCGACGCCTGCTGGCGCGCGAGCATCACCTTGGCGATGTCGATCGTTTCGCCGCGTTCGTAGGACGCGGAGAGGTCGGCGGCTTGGTTCTGGGTTTCGTTGACGCTTTGGAGCGCGTTCGAGAGTGAATCCGCGAAGGTCGCCGGGCCGCTCGACGCGGTCGGCGAGACGCCGGCCGACGCGTTGACCCGGGCCAACGCCTGGTTGCGCTCGAGGATCTGCGCGCGGAGCGCCATCACTCGATCGACGCTCATCGCGCCGTCCACACCACCTATGCCGCTCATGCCGACATCCTCGTGTTGCGGGTGATGTCCTCACCCTGTTCGCGGGCCTTGGCGAGGCGGTAGCGCAAGGTGCGCTCCGATATGCCGAGGCGCCGTGCGGTTTCGATCCGGCTGCCGCCGCATGCGGCGAGCGTTTCGCGGATCGCGTGGAATTCGCTGAACTGGACGACGTTGGCCAGCGTGTCGCTGTTGCCGCTCCGCACCGGAACGGCGTCGGCCTGAGGCGAAGGACGGCGGTCGAAAATGATGTGGCTCGCGTTGATCGTGTCGCCAGCGGCGAACAGCATCGCGCGCTGGATGACGTTTTCGAGCTCGCGGACGTTGCCCGGCCAATCGTGCGCCATCAGCAATTCGACCGCGGCCTGGTCGGGCCAGGGGATCGATTGGCGCGTGCCGGCGTGGCGCAGGATCATCGCCGCGGTCAGCGCGGGAATGTCCTGCTGGCGTTCGGCGAGCGGGCGCGTGGTCAGCGGGAACACCGACAGGCGGTAATAGAGATCGGCGCGGAAGCGGCCGGCGGCGACTTCCTCGGCGAGGTCGCGGTTGGCGCAGGCGATGATGCGGACGTCGACCGGGATCGCCTGGGTCGCGCCGATCGGAATGACTTCGCGCTCCTGGAGCACGCGGAGCAGCTTGGCCTGGAGGCCCAGCGGCATTTCGGCGATCTCGTCGAGCAGCAAGGTGCCGCCATCGGCCGCACGGAAGAAGCCGTCGCCGCCCGACGACGCGCCGGTGAACGCGCCCTTCTGGTGG
Organism: Sphingomonas sp.; assembly: GCA_039926845.1. Taxonomy (GTDB): domain Bacteria; phylum Pseudomonadota; class Alphaproteobacteria; order Sphingomonadales; family Sphingomonadaceae; genus Sphingomonas. Next base: position 8,156 of record JBDSWC010000067.1, read on the forward strand.
CCGAACAGCATCGCCTCGAGCATCGTCTCGGGGAGCGCGGCGCAATTGATCGCGATGAAAGCCTTGTCGGCGCGCGGGGAGCAGCGATGGATGGTGCGGGCGAGCACTTCCTTGCCGGTGCCGGTCGGGCCGTTGATCAGGACGGTGATGTCGGCGTCGGCGACGCGTTCTGCCAGCGCGAACAGCGCGAGGGTTTCGGGGTCTGCGGCGGTCGGCGCGTCGGCGCCGGCGACATAAGCGTGGACGAAGGCGTTGCCGATCGCGGTATCGGTCGCGCCGAACGCGATCCGCGCCGGCTGTCCGTCGCCGCCGCGTGTGAAGCTGCGGCCTTCGTCGGCGATCGCCAGCGTGCGCGCGGCAATCGGTGCGGTCTCGCCATCCATCACCAGGAAGGTGTCGCTCGCGACAGGCCTCGCGCCGTCCGCGGCGACGCTCAGCCCCTGGGCCTTGAGCGACGAGACGAGCGCGTATTTCTGCCTGACGAGTGCGGCTGACGGATAGATCGAACGCATGTATTCCCCCTTCGAAAACGGGGAATGCGGCAAAGATAGTAAACGACCGGTTAAGTGTGTTGCCGGAACCGGCAAGAAATTTCCGGCGGCAGGACGCGCGCGCGTGGGCTCGCGTGGGCGCGTAAAGGAGGGCACAGGCGTTGCCGGCACCGCGCGCGGCAATTTTCGATCGTGCCGAATAAAAATACTTAATCCCAAACCGATCCGGTCGTTTCCTGCTGTGACGGCTCGGCCCTCCGTCGGGGGGCGGCGGGGGTGTCAGAGCAAATGGAGACGACCAATGACTGTTATCGGAACCAATACCGCCGCGCTGCGTGCGGGCGCTGCGTCCAACATGGCGCAGATCGGCCTCAGCCAGGCAATGGAACGCCTGTCGACCGGCAAGCGCATCAACTCGGCGAAGGACGACGCCGCCGGCCTCGCCATCTCGGCGTCGATGGGCGCGCAGATCCGTTCGATGAACCAGGCGATCCGCAACGCCAACGACGGCATGTCGATGGCGCAGACCGCCGACGGCGCGCTCGGCGAAATCAGCAACATGCTGCAGCGTGTTCGCGAGCTGGCCACGCAGTCGGCTTCGGGCACCTACTCGACCGCCGACCGCACCAACATGAACGCGGAAGTCACCGCGCTGAAGACGCAGATGGGCAGCATCCTGACCAACACCGCGTTCAACGGCGTGAAACTGTTCGACGGCACGGCCGGCACCTCGGGCTCGGTCACGATCCAGGCCGGCGCTGCTGCTGCCGACACCGTGACGATCTCGTTCGCGTCGATCACCACGACGACGCTGGGCGTCAACGCCACCACGGTCGACACCGCGGCGAACGCCACCACGGCGCTGGGCGCAGTCGATACCGCGCTGACCTCGCTGAATACGTCGCGCGCCACGTTCGGCGCCGCGCAGAGCCAGCTGCAGTCGGTGGTCAACAACGTCACGACCAACGTCACCAACCTGAGCGACGCGCGTAGCCGCATCGAAGACGCCGACTTCTCGGCCGAAT
>JBDSWC010000068.1:0-15414 GCA_039926845.1 Sphingomonas sp.
ATAATTCGCACTGATGCGCGATCCGCGGGGTTCACCCCGCGGACCCGCGCGCCTAGACGGGGCGGATGACCGCCATTTCTATTGCGTCAACGCTACTCGACCAGGTTAGCGCCGAGCCAATGCTCGACCACACGCGTGTCTGGGCGGCAATCAATAGCTGGACGCGCAATCTGGCCGGCCTCAGCGCGATGGCGAGCGCGCTGGCCGATGCCTTTTCGATTTTGCCTGGTGAGCTGTCGCTGATCGAGCCAGCACCCGCCGAGAGCGTCGCCGCCGACGGCAGCGTCCGCGCGATCGAGCATGGCCGGCACCTCGTCCTTCGCGTGCGCCCCGATGCCGCGACGCGGATGCTGTTCACCGGGCATATGGATACCGTTTACCCGGTCGACCACGCGTTTCAGGATCAGCGTTTTCTCGACGTCAACACACTGAACGGCCCCGGCGTTGCCGACATGAAGGGTGGGGTGGCGTTGCTGCTCGCGGCGCTGAAGGCGGTCGAAGCGTCGCCGCTGGCGAGCCGGATCGGGTATGACGTGATGATCAATTCGGACGAGGAAACCGGCTCTTTCTCGTCGTCGGGGCTGATTGCCGAACTGGCATGCGGCAAGGTCGCGGCGCTGACCTACGAACCCGCACTCGCGGACGGAACCTTGGCCGGCGCGCGCGGCGGGACCGGCAATTTCTCGATCGTCGTGCACGGCAAGAGCGCGCATGCCGGGCGCAACCCCGACGACGGCCGCAATGCGATCGTCGCGGCATCCGACCTCGCGGTCAGGCTGTTCGGGGCGAAACAGGAAGGGCTGGCGGTCAACCCGGCACGGATCGAGGGCGGCGGGCCGAACAATGTCGTTCCCGACCTCGCGATCCTGCGCGTCAATTTTCGTCCGGCCTCACCCGAGGCCATTGCCATCGCGCAAGCCGCGATCGACAAGGCGGTCGCCGAGGTCGCTGCGGATCGCAATATTCAGATCGAGCTCCACGGCAGCTTCAACCGCCCGCCCAAGCCGATCGACGCCGGCGCGGCGAAACTGTTCGCGCTGGTCAAGGATGCGGGCGCCCAACTTGGCCTCGATATCGGCTGGAAAGCCACCGGCGGGGTGTGTGACGGCAACAATATCGCGGCGGCCGGCGTGCCGGTGGTCGACACGATGGGCGCGCGCGGCGGGGCCATCCATTCGCCGGAGGAATTCCTGCTGGTCGACAGCCTGCCGGAACGCGCCGCATTGTCGGCGTTGACCGTATTGAAGATCGCCGAAAAGGGGGGATTGTGAGCTTTCGTATCCGCGCCGCGAACGATGGCGATCTCGACCACCTCTACGAAATGGCCAAGCTGACCGGCGGGGGTTTTACCAATCTGCCCGCGGACCGGCGCGCGCTCAAGAAACGGCTCGGAGTGAGCGGCGCCGCGTTCGCTCGTGAAACCGAAGAAATCGGCGACGATGTATTCGTGCTGATGCTCGAAAACGTCGCGACTGGCGACGTGCGCGGCACGTGCCAGATGTTCAGCCGTATCGGCGCCGAACATCCCTTTTACAGCTACCACATCGGCACGCTTTCGCAGCAGAGCAAGGAACTCGGCCGCACCTTCCGTGCCGAGATGCTCAGCCTGACCACCGATCTCGAAGGGTCGAGCGAGGTCGGCGGGCTGTTCCTCCATCCCGGCGAGCGCGCCGGCGGGCTCGGCATGTTGCTGGCGCGCAGCCGCTACCTGTTCATCGCGATGCACCGTCAGCGCTTCGCCGACCGCATTCTGGCCGAACTGCGCGGGATCATCGACGAAGCGGGCGGATCGCCCTTCTGGGACGGGCTGGCGGGGCGGTTCTTCGGGATGAATTTCCAGGACGCCGACCGCTTCAATGCGACCCACGGCCACCAGTTTATCGCCGACCTGTTTCCCAAGCACCCGATCTACGTCGCGATGCTGACCGAAAGCGCGCGCAGCGTCATCGGCCTTCCCCACCCCTCGGGCCGCGCCGCGATGCGGATGCTCGAGAGCGAGGGGTTCGCGTTCGAGAAGTATATCGACATTTTCGACGGCGGCCCGACCATGACCGCGCGCACCGATCGCGTGAGAAGCATTGCCGAGGCCAAGGCCGCAACGGTGGTCGCGGTCGATGACGATGGCGGCGAGCGGGTGCTCGCCGCGACGGGGCACTTCTCCAACTTCCGCTGCGCCTTCGCTAAGTTGCGCGAGGCCGGCGGTGGCGTAGTGATCGACCGCACCGCGGCGACCGCGCTTGGCGTCGGCGAGGGCGGCGAGATCACCTATATCGGCCGCGCCTGATGCTGGTCGAAATTAACTTCGACGGCATCGTCGGGCCCAGCCATAACTATGCCGGCCTGAGCCCGGGAAACCTGGCCGCGACGTCGAATGCCGGCATGACGTCTCGCCCGCGCGAAGCGGCGCTGGAAGGCGTGGCGAAGATGCGCACCAATCTGACGCTGGGGCTGACGCAGGGCATCCTGTTGCCGCACGACCGGCCTGACGGCCGCTGGCTTGCTAGTCTGTCGACCACCTACGCCGACGCACCAACGCATCTGAAGGCGCAGGCCTTGTCCGCATCGGCCATGTGGGCGGCGAATGCGGCGACCGTGTCGCCTGCCCCGGACGCAGCCGATGGGCGATGCCACCTGACCGTCGCCAACCTCGTCACGATGGCGCACCGCAGCCACGAATGGCCCGAGACACTCGCGCAGCTCCGCCTAGCCTTCGCGGACCCGGCCTTCGCGGTGCATGCAGCGGTCCCCGCCCCGTTCGGTGACGAGGGCGCCGCCAACCACATGCGCCTGTGCGAGCACCACGGTGCGCCCGGCGTCGAGATCTTCGTCTACGGCCAGAGCGGCGGGCCCTTCCCCGCCCGCCAGCGTCGCGAAGCATCCGAAGCCGTCGCCCGCGCGCACCGGCTCGATCCGGCGCGGACGATCTTCGCGCAGCAATCGGTCGCCGCGATCGCCGCGGGGGCGTTCCACAACGACGTCGTCGCGGTCGCTAACGAGCGCGTGCTGTTCGCGCACGAGCTGGCGTTCGAGGACAAGGCCGGCCTCTACGCCGACATCGCCCGCGTCGCGCCGTGGGCGGAAATTGTCGAAGTTGCCGCGGACCGCATGAGTTTGGCCGACGCCATTTCCTCCTATCTGTTCAACGCGCAGTTGGTGACGCTGCCCGACTGCACGATGGCGCTGATCGTCCCCGGCGAGGCGCGCGACAACGCCGCTGTCTGGGCGTGGCTGCAGGAGATGATCGCCGGCAACGGCCCCATCCGCCGGATCGAAGTAGTCGATGTCCGCCAGTCGATGCGTAATGGCGGCGGACCCGCGTGCCTCCGTCTCCGCGTCGTCGCCGATCCCGGGATGGTCGATCCCCGCTTCCTGGTCGATGCCGCCAAGCTCGACCGGATCGCCGCGGTGATCGAGGCGCATTGGCCTGAAGAAATCGCGATCGACGCGATCGGCGATCCCGCGCTGATCGACCGCGTCCGCGCCGCCCGGACAGCGCTGCTCGAAGAGCTCGAAATCGTCGAATTAATTTACAGGTAACCACGTTTGTTAAGCCGGAACGACGCATTTCCGCCATTGGCACGAGTCATGCGTAAATCGCGGACATGTGGACCAAATTCGCCCGGCTGTTCGTCATCAAGACCAAGTTCGAGGCGTTCCTCATCATCTACGGCCTCGGCCTCGGCGCGGTCGAGCGCGGGATGCACTATATGCAACAATATCCCGGCATCGGCGGCTGGATGCTGTTCGCCGTCTGCCCGATCGCAGTGTTCATGGCCGGCGCGCGGATTCTGGACTCGGTGGAGCGCAGCGGGGCGGCATAGGTCTTCCGAAAGACACGAAAGACACGGGACGTCGCCAAGTCGTGCATGGGTCACGGATCACGATGTCAAAGAACGAGCGGAACGTTCTCAAACGAAACCCTACATTGCAAGCATCATCGTCACTCCGGCCCTGTGCCCGGGTCTGCATATCCTCAGGCGATACCGCTTGGTTGCTCGGCGGATGCCGGCACAACGCGGGCGTGACGAATTGATTAGCTTACCACCACGCCTCGGGCCGCGCGACAAACCCTGCCCGCTCCTCGATCGCCAGACACGCGTCGAGCACGCCCTGTTCGTCGAGCGCCTTGCCGATCACCTGAAGCCCCAACGGCAACCCCTGCTTGTCCAACCCGCCCGGCACCGACATCGCCGGCAGCCCGGCCAGGCTCGACGGCACGGTGAAGACGTCGTTGAGATACATCGCTATCGGATCGGCCGACTTCTCGCCCAACGCGAATGCAGCCGAAGGGGCGGTCGGGGTGAGGAGCAAGTCGCACGACTTCCACGCCTCATCAAAATCGCGGGCGATCAGCGCGCGAACCTTCGAAGCTTGTGTGAAATACGCGTCGTAAAAACCTGCCGACAAAACATAAGTGCCGATCAGGATGCGACGCTTGACCTCCGGGCCGAACCCGGCGGCACGGGTAGCGGCATACATGTCCTGCAGGTTCGCGCCATCGGGCAAGTCGCGCAGGCCGTAGCGCACGCCGTCATAGCGCGCGAGGTTGGACGACGCCTCCGCCGGGGCGATGATGTAATAGGCCGGTAGGGCATATTTGGTGTGCGGCAGCGAGACCTCGACCACTTCGGCGCCTGCATCCTTAACCCAGGCGATGCCCTGCTGCCAAAGCGCCTCGATCTCTTCGGGCATGTTATCGACGCGATATTCCTTCGGAATGCCGATCCGCTTGCCCGCCAGGCTGGCGTTGAGCCCCGCTTCCCATTTGGGCACGTCGAGCTGAAGGCTGGTCGAATCCTTGGCGTCGAACCCTGCCATCGCCTCGAGCATGATCGCGCAATCGCGCACGTCGCGCGCCATCGGCCCGGCCTGGTCGAGGCTCGACGAGAACGCCACCACGCCCCAGCGCGAGCAGCGGCCATAGGTCGGCTTGATCCCCGCAATGCCGGTGAAGGCCGCGGGCTGGCGGATCGAGCCGCCGGTATCGGTGCCGGTCGCCGCCGGGCACAGTCGCGCCGCGATCGCGGCCGAGCTGCCACCGGACGATCCACCCGGTGCGAGCGGCGCGTTGCCACCGCCCCTGCGCCGCCACGGCGAGATGACGTTGCCGAATGCGCTGGTCTCGTTCGACGATCCCATCGCGAACTGGTCCATGTTGAGCTTGCCCAACATACCGGCGCCCGCGTCCCACAGATTCTGCGACACGGTCGATTCGTATTCGGGCGTGAAACCCTCGAGGATCAGGCTCCCCGCGGTCGACGCGACGCCCTTCGTGCAGAACAGATCCTTCATGCCGATGGGCACGCCGGCGAGCGGCTTGAGTTCCGCGCCCGTCGCTCGCGCATCGTCGGCAGCCTTGGCGGCGGCAAGCGCGTGATCGGGGGTTTCGACCAGGAACGCGTTGAGCGTCTTGGCCTTGGCCACCTGCGCGTTGAACGCATCGGCCACGTCGGTCGCGGAAAAGGTGCCGGCGCGCACGCCGTCGCGGATGGCGGCAACGCCGAGATCGGTGAGGTCAGCCACTATTCGATCACCTTCGGCACGGTGAAGAAACCATGCTCGGCCTGCGGCGCATTCGCCAGCACCGCATCGCGTCGGCCACCGCCCGTCAACGGGTCGGCGTCCACAACATCGTCGCGCAGCCGCAAGTGATTTGGGATGACGGCCGTCATCGGCGCGACGCCCGATGTATCAACCTCGCCCAGTTGCTCGATCCAGCCCAGGATATTGTCGAGCTCTGGCGCGATCTTCGCGACCTCCTCGTCGGTGATCGCAATGCGGGCAAGGCTCGCGATCTTCTTCACAGTTGCGGCGTCTACGGACATGGCGCGCGGCTAGCAGACCGCGCGTCGCCCGCGCAACCTATTCGAACGGATCGCCGATCGGCTCGTCGCCGATGAACAGCTGGCGACGTTGCAGCGGGCGAACCTCGACCTTGCCCGCATCGAGTGCTGCCTTGCGAGCCGAAGCAGTTTTCACGTCGGCAGGTTTCGTCGAATTTGCCGCCGCTTCCGCCCATTTGTCGCCAGCCTGGACGTAGCGTTGCGGCGAGCATTCCAGATAATCGCTCATCGGCACCACCACATCGCCATTGACCATCTTCGTCGGCTTGGCGGGTGTCGGCAGAGTGAAACACACCGCCTGCATCGCCCATGCTTCGGCCGCGCCCGCCTTGAAGAGAACGACGCAGATGGCGTTACTGCCGCCGCACGCATTGTCTCCGGCGAGCACCGCGCGCAACCCGTCAGGCAAGGCGACCGGCACCGGCAATATGCGGAGCTTCGGTTCCAGCGCGGCAGTTTCGCGTCGATTCTGGTCCTGTCCCGCGACTTGGTAGCGGTCGCCGGCCTTCGCCACCTCGACCGCGCGCTTGGCGATCGTCGGGTTAGCCGACCGCCGCAGCTCTGCGACCGCGCGCTTGCCGGGCGCTCCGAAATCGAACGCCAGGGCCGCCCAGTCGAACGCATCGACGCTCACCTTGCCCGATTGCAGCCGCGCGACCTGGTTGCCCGCCGAGATCGCGTTGAACCCGAGCAATGGCGTCGCCAGCACCAGCGCGGCGGCCATCGTCGCAAACGCCAGGCGGATATTGTCGCGCCGAATCAGCGGCGCCCAATCGAGCCGTTTGCGCACCACCGCGACAAAATAGATCAGGCCATAGCCGACCGCGAACACGACGCAGACGAGACCCCACAGCCGATCGGGGGTCAGCCCATATTGATTGAGCCGCAACCCCATCGCCAGCGCGGCGATCACCGCGAGCGGCAGGATCGACACGCCCAGCGCCAGCGCCGACCAGCGCAGCACCGGATTCTTTGCCTCGTCCTCCGGCCCATGCCCGATCACCGCGTTGGTCAGGATCAGCGCACCGATCACGCAGGCCATCAGGATCGGCGTGGTCGACTTCGTCGCTTCCCACAGATTGTTCAGTCCGGTGAACGGCAGCGAGACGATGAACAGGATTAAAGCGATGCCCAGCACCGGCGCGAGAACGCTCAACACCGACGTCACCACGCGCTGCAACAGCCGTACGACGCGGTCGCGGTCGCGCAGCAGCGCCAGCGCCCCACCGAACGCCGCGCCGATGATCAGCGCGTTCGGCCAGCTTTTGTTGAGGAGGTCCTTGAGCACGTCGATGCCGATCAGCGCGAACAATTCGCCGAGCAGGTGCGACAGCAAGATGACGATCCCGGTGAAGCCCCAGCACGCGCCCCACAGCACGACATTGGTCCAGGCATGGCCGTGGACTTGCGTATAGGGAAACGACGGGCGGCCTTCATCGCGCGCGACCTGGAAAAGCGGCACCGCGATCGCGATCGCCAGCACCATGCTCGCGCCGCTCCACGTAAATAGTCCCTCCGGCTGGCCATTCCACCAGACGATCAGACCGGCGACTGAGCCTAACACGACGGCGAATACGGCAGTCCAGGCGATTCGCACCCGGCTGAGCCCGAACCCGAACGCCAGCGCACCGGCGCCGATCCCGGTCGCCCACGCGTCGCGTCCCGCACCACGATTGCTCGACCAGTCGCCGACATCCACCAGCTGCTGGATGGCAAGCGCCGCAGCCGCGCCGACGACCATCAAAATCACCGCGCGCATCAGCCAGTCCGGCTCGTCCGTCATCTGCTGTGCCAGATCGTCCGTCATCGCGCTCCCCTCGACATCCGGGCGAGTGAACCCCGCGCTTCCGATTATTGCAAGCGCGGCATGCATCGGGCACGGGCGGCGCATGGCCCGCAAATTCCTCTACGCGATGATCATCCTGATCCTGCTGGTGATCGCCGGCGCGCTCGCGTTCCGCTTTTTCGGCACGCAGCTGATGAAGATGGCGATGATCCCGAGCGACGCATTCGAGGGTGGGCCGGCGGAGCCGGCGAACGCCTATACCGACGCCAAAATGTGGATCGCGCGACCGGATATACGAAACAACCCGGCAACCTGGGCCCCGCCAGGTTACGGCGTGCCGGCATCGGCGCCGGCTGCGGTGTTTTTCATTCACCCGACCTCTTATCTCACGCGCGCGCATTGGAACGCGCCGCTCGACAATCAGGAAGCGAACGACCGCGCCGCGCTGTTTCTCCGCGGACAGGCGAGTGCGTTCAACGAGGCGGGACAGGTCTGGGCGCCGCGCTACCGCCAAGCGACGTTGGGCGCGTTCCTGACTAACCGCGCCGATGCCGAGAAAGCGCTCGATTTCGCCTATCGCGACGTCGCCGCGGCGTTCGACGAATTCCTCCGCGAGAACGGGCCCGACCGTCCTATCATTCTCGCCGGGCATAGCCAGGGCGCGCTGCACCTTACCAGATTGTTGCGCGAGCGCGTCGCGGGCAAGCCGCTGGCGCGACGGATCGTCGCGGCATACGTGGTCGGCTGGCCGATATCGAAGACGGCTGACCTTCCGTCGCTCGGCCTTCCCGAATGCGGGCGACCAGACCAGAGCGGATGCTTATTGTCCTGGCAAAGCTATGCCGAGCCAGCCGACACATCGATGCTGCTCGAATATTTCGACCCGACCAGCGGGCCGACCGGAATACCGCGACGCGACACCCCGCTTGTCTGCACCAACCCGCTGACGGGCACGCCCAACGCGAACGCGCCGGCCGCAGCGAATCTGGGCACTTTGGTCGCGTCGGCCGATCTGAAGAGCGGCGCCATGACGGTCGGCGCCGTGCCCGCCAAATGCGTTGGCCGTGGCTTCCTGAGCATCGGCGCGCCGATCAACGTCGGTCCTTATGTGTTGCCCGGCAACAATTACCATGTGTTCGATATTCCGCTGTTCTGGGCCAACGTTCGCGCCGACGCGGCGCGTCGGCTAAAGGCTTTTTCGGGCAAGTGATCACCGAGGATCGCCACGTCTATTGCGACGCGCTGCCCGATGGCGGGCGGCTATTGGGACTCGACGTCGGGACCAAGACGATCGGCACGGCCCTGTGCGACGCCGGTTGGAGCTTCGCGAGCCCGGCCGAACTGATCCGCCGCACCAAGTTCACCGCGGACAAGGCATTACTGATCGCAATGATCGGAGCGCAATCGGTCAGGGGTTTGGTCGTCGGCCTTCCGCTCAACCTCGACGGCAGCGATTCCCCGCGCACCCAATCGACCCGCGCCTTCGCCCGCAACCTGGTCGACCTCGACCTACCGATTTTCCTGTGGGACGAGCGCTGGTCGACCCAGGCGGTCGAGCGCCAGATGATCGCCGAGGACCTGTCCCGCGCCAAGCGCGCCGAGCGTGTCGACAAGCTCGCCGCGAGCTACATTTTGCAGGGGGCGATCGATGCGCTCGCTGCGGCCTAGCTATTTGCGGTTCGCACGAGACACTTCCCACACCATCCACGCCAGCGCCGCCGCGTGGATCAGGAACCAGCAGGTCAGGAATGTGGTCATCAGCGTCGGCATCGGTCTTCCGGCGGGAATTGCGCGACGTTGCGGCTGGCAAGCGGGCGTGGCCGGGTAAATCGGATATCGGACCGTTTTGCAGGTATCGCAGCGCGCCGACCCAGCGGATCGCGCCGAAACGGTGTTACTTCTCCGTAATATGCAATCCCTGCACCGGCGCGCCGAGTAGCGCGTGGCGCCCGTCCGCGGCACGGCGCATGACTTCGCGGGGGGACGCAAAATAGGCCATCGGCGTCATGCCCATGTACGCCTTGAAGTCGCGGTTGAAGTGGGCCTGATCGTAATAGTGTGAATCGATCAGCTGACCGATCGGCTGATCGAGCGCATTGCGCACCTTGGCCAGCGTGCGCAGGAAACGCTGGCGACGCAGCAACCGCACGGGGGAGAAGCCGAACACCGTCCGGCACACGCGATGGAGCGTGCGCTGCTCCATCTCGACCCCATCGGCGAGATCGGCGACCTGGTTCGCCGTGCCAGCCAGCAACGCCTGCTGCACTTTCGCGACGGCCTCATGATAAGGGCTTGGTATCGGCTTTCGCGCGATCAGCACGGCGTCGAGGATCGCCACCATAGCGGCGTCGTCGCGCACGGCGGCCAAGGTTTGGCGAAGTGCTTCGCCGGGCGTGCCGAGCTCGTCGCCGAGCGGCAGGATCGCGTTCGCCGCTTCCGAAGCATCGCTGCCGATCAGGCTCAGCCAGCCGAGCGGCGTCAGCCCCACCCCGATCGTCACTCCACCTTGGCTATCGAACCGGCGCGTACGATCGCTCGGGCCGAAGATGACCGCAGGTGCTGGCGGCGGTACCATATCGTGCCCATCGATGCTGCCGAACCGCATGTCGCCGACCAGCAGGAAGCGGATATTGCCCCATTCGGGATGCGTGAAATCGGCCAGCGGTCCCGGCGCATCGACGATGTAATAAGAAGTGATCAGCGGCCGCAACGCCACCGCCGGCAGGTAAAAACGGACATCGGGCGCGGTGCGTCCGGCTGCGGCTTGGTCTGACATTGATTCCCCCGTGACCGCTTTGTCCAAAATCGGACAGCAAGGAAAGCGTATAAAACCTTGATCGCGATCAAGAATTCTATGCGTCTTGCGCGCAGGTCGCGGTCAGTCTAGGCGACGCCTTTAATGCAAGCATCGGACCACCGCCCCGCCACCCTCATCAAGGGCGGCGCCGTCTTCCCGCACGGGCACCTGACCGGAATCGACGGGCTTCAGCCGCACGAGATCACGTTCCTGCTCGACGAGGCCGAGCAATGGATCGAGGCCAATCGCACCCGCGCCAAGCCCGACAAGAGGCTCGCGGGGCTAACGCTGATCAACGCCTTTTTCGAGAATTCGACGCGGACGTTGCTGTCGTTCGAGATCGCCGGCAAACGGCTCGGCGCCGACGTCGTCAACATGGCGGTCGCGCAATCGAGCGTGAAGAAGGGCGAAACGCTGATCGATACGGCGCAGACGCTCAACGCGATGCGCGCCGACATGATCGTCATCCGCCACGCCAGTTCGGGCGCGGTGCGGCTGATCGCCGACAAGGTCGATTGCCCGGTGCTCAACGCGGGCGACGGCAGCCATGAGCATCCGACGCAAGCGTTGCTCGATGCCCTTACCATCCGCCGGCGGCGCGGCAGTATCGCCGGCCAGCGCGTGGTGATCTGCGGCGACATACTGCACAGCAGAGTCGCGCGGTCCAACATCCTGGCGCTGACGGCGCTCGCCGCCGAGGTGCGCGTGGTGGCGCCGGCGACGCTGATGCCCGCGGCGATCGAGCGGATGGGTGTCACGCCGTTCGCCGATTTCGACAAGGCGCTCGACGGCGCCGACGTGGTGATGATGCTGCGGCTGCAGAACGAGCGGATGTCGGGCGCGTTCATTCCGTCGACGCGCGAATTCCACCTGCGCTACGGCCTGACGGCCGAGCGGCTCGAACGCGCCAGACCCGGTGCGCTGGTCATGCACCCCGGCCCGATGAACCGCGGAGTCGAGATCGACTCGATCGTCGCCGACGGCGTGCAATCGGCGATCACCGAGCAAGTCGAGATGGGGGTCGCGGTGCGCATGGCGTGCCTCGACGTGCTGACTCGGCGCGCGCGCGCCGTGGAGGGTTGGGCATGACCGCTCTCAGCTTCGTCAACGCGCGGATCGTGCGGCCGGACGGCGTCGCCGACGGTGAGCTCTACGTCCGCGACGGCCTGATCACCGACTCCCCCGCCCCCGACGCCGACACGATCGACTGCGGCGGCAAGACGCTGGCGCCCGGAATTATCGATCTCGGCGTGTTCGCAATCGACCGTGAGGCGTTTCGCGCCGGCGGGATCGTCCGCGTCGGGCTGATGCCCGATCAATCGCCCGTGCTGGACGACCCCGGCATCGTCCAGCGCGCGTCGCTGGTCGGTAAGCCGCGACTGTGGATCCACCCGATCGCCGCCGCGACCAAGGGCCTCGCCGGGACCGACCTCGCCGAAATGGCGATCATGAAGGACGCCGGCGCTAAGGCGGTGTCGACCGGACGTCGCTGGATCGCGGACTCGGGGGTGATGCGCAAGGTGCTCGCCTATGCCCGCGACCTCGACCTCGCGGTGATCGTCCATGCGGAGGATGGCGGGTTGACCGACGGCACGGTCGCGACGGAGGGCGAAACCGCGACTCGGCTCGGCCTGCCCGCCGCGCCCGCAATCGCCGAAGCGTTGGCGGTCGCGCGCGACGTGGCGTTGGCCGAGGAGACCGGCGCGCGGCTGCATATCCGCCAGGTTACGACCGCCGCCGGGTTCGACCTGATCCGCGCGGCCAAGCGGCGCGGCGTGGCGGTGACGTGCGGAATAACCCCTGCCCACTTGCTGCTATCCGACAATGCGATGAGCGACTTCCGCACCTTCGCACATCTGTCGCCGCCGTTGCGCGATGAAAGCGATCGTCAAGCCGCGGTCGCGGCGGTGAAGGACGGCACGGTCGATGTGCTGTGCTCGGGCCACGATCCGCGTGGACCGGAGGAGAAGCGCCTGCCCTTCGCCGATGCTGCGGCTGGTGCATCGGGGGCCGAGACGCTGCTCGCGCTCGGCCTATCGCTCGAACTGCCGATCGAACGGCTGTTCACCATGCTGGCGGCCAACCCGGCCAAGGTGCTGGGGCTCGACACCGGCACGCTTGCGCCTGGTATGCCCGCCGACCTGGTCCTGATCGACGAATCCGCGCCGTGGCAGATCAAGGGCGAGGCCATGACGGCAAGAGCCGGCAACACGCCATTCGACGGGTTACCGGCTCAAGGAAAGGTACGCCGCCTGTGGAAAGGCGGCGCGGAAATTTTGGCTTAGCTTACTTCTTCGTCCAGGCCGCGGCGGTATCGCCGGCGCTACCGCGGACGAAGCACTTGCCGCCCTTGGCGCGATAGTTCGAGCACAGACGCTTCGCGCCCGCTTCGTCGAACCCGCCGACCGACAGGCGGTAATAGGTCTTCCCCGCGACGGTGATCGGCATGCCCTGCGGCGCATAGCCCGAAAAATTGCGTGAAGCCCGCGCCCAGCCATCGCGAGCAACGCCCGCGCTGTCATAAGCGCCGAGCTGGACAACGAAATTGCCCTTCCCGACAACGGGCTTCACGCTGACCTTGGAAGCGCCCGGGGTGGTAGTGGTCGCAACCATGGGTTTGACGAAATTCTTGGGTTTGATCGACGACGCTGCGACGCCCGGCTTGAACGGCACCGTCACGACGGACTTGGCCGATGGCGTGACGAAAGCCTTAACCGGCAGCGGCTGAACGACTTCGGCGCGCGCGCCGAACACGACGGTCGGCTTCGACGCAACGAAGGGGGCGATGACAGCGGCGGAAACCGGCGCGGCCTCGACGACCGTCTTCGGCGCGACCGAGGTCGGCTCGACAGGCGTCGGAGCAACCGGCGTGGGCGCGACGGCGGCAACCGCGACGACCGGAGTCGCAGCGTTGAGTGCCAGTGCGGTCGGGAAGCCTGGATCGCCCGCCGGGGTCACGCCCAACAGCGACGCGACCTGATCGGCGCGGCCGGTCGGGCGGGCGAACGCCGCCCATTCCTCGATGCGCTTGTCGGTTTCGGTCGGCGAAAGATCCATGCCCGCGACGACCTTGGCGTCCTGCCAGCGGCCGCCGAGCGCGAGACTGAGTGCAAGATTCTGGCGCAGCTTGGCATCGGCGCCCGGCTGGCGCGCGATCGGCAGCATCAGGTCTACGGCCGAAGCGGGATCACCCGCCAGCGCCATCGCGAGACCACGATCGCTGACCGCGATCGAACCCGAATTGCTATCGAGCGTGCGGCGCGCGCCCTGCCAGTCGCCCTCGGCGATCTGCGCGAGCGCAAGATTGAGCGCGACCTTGCCGTCGCCCGGCGACAGGCTGAGCGAATCGGTGAGCGCGGTGCTGGCCGAGCTGAAGCGGCCGGCGATCAGATACGCCTGACCAAGCAAGGCACGATATTCGGCCGATTGCGGCTGGAGCGCGACGGCGAGTTCGGCATAGCGCACCGCGTCATCGGCGTTGCGCTTGGTGATCGCCTTCGACGCCTTGCCGGCATCGTCGCGCGCGGCGCTGGCGAGCTGTGCGGCGGAGCGTTCCCCGGCCGCTGCGACACCTTGCACCAGGCCACCCAGCGCGACGCACAGCGCCAGCGCCGACATGCCTGCACTCAAGACCTTTGTGTTCATGTCACAGCCCCCAATCAACCCTTGGCCCGAACCGGAACCTGGCGCGCCAGGTCGTCGACTTCGGGAACAGATTCGAGAAACGCGTCGAGCGCTTCGGTCACCAGCATCTGCGCCGACCGGCCGCTCAGCGCGCTCGCAAGCCGCAAACGGAGGTGACGATCTTCGTCGAGGCGCAGCGTGAACGCCGCCTTCGCCTTGTGCCGGGTCTCACGCGCCAGCCGGTTGGCGGTCGCGACCGATACCGGGCGGCTTACGAGCGACACGACGGAGGCAGGCTCCGGCGGAGTCGGCGCTTCGATCGCGACCTGATGGTCGTCGGCGACCGCATCGATGACCGGCGCCTCCAATTCTTCCTTCAGCTGGCGACGTTGCGCCAGGACCGGCGGCACGCCTTCGGGCGGCGCGACGATCTCGTTTTCGTGAATCGGATACACGTCGGCATCGGGCTCGATCGCCTGGCCCATGTCGTTCCAGCCGAGATCGTCCATGTTGCCCGCCAGCGACGTATAGCCGCCGGTGAAGCCCTGGGGCCGCATCGCGGGCTTCGCCTGACCCTTGCGCGCCAACAGGCCCGAAGACAGCGAGGCAAAAGGCTTGGGTTCGCTCATCATCGCGACCCCCTCAGCCCTGCACGCGGCGGCCGAAGCCACCGCCCGCCGCGGGGCGCTGCATGCCGAAGGTCGATGCCACGCTGGTCGGCGCGGCGAAGACGGTACGGCGGAAATTCTTTTCGAGGCGGTCGGCGATGTAGGCCCACAGTTCGCGGACTTCGGCGGCCGAGCGGCCGTTGGTGTCGACCTCCATCACCGTGCGGCCGTCGATCATCGAAGCGGCGAAATCGGTGCGGTGGTGAATGGTGACGGGAGCGACGGTGCCGTGCTGCGACAGCGCGACGGCGGCTTCGCTGGTGATCTTGGCCTTGGGCGTGGCGCCGTTGACGACGAACAGCAGCGGCTTGCCCGCACGCTCGCACAGGTCGACCGTGGCGCCGACGGCGCGCAAGTCGTGCGGCGACGGTCGGGTCGGAATGACGATCAGCTCGGCGACCTGGATGACGCTTTGAATCGCCATCGTGATGGCCGGCGGCGTGTCGATCACCGCCATCTTGAAGCCTTGCTGTCGCAACACCTCGAGGTCGGCGGCAAGCCGCGCCACCGTGGTCTGGGCAAACGCCGGATATTCATCCGTGCGCTCGTTCCACCAGTCGGACAACGAACCCTGAGGGTCGATGTCGATCAGCACGACAGGGCCGGCGCCGGCGAGCTGTGCCTGCACCGCTAGGTGCCCCGACAGCGTCGTCTTGCCTGAACCGCCCTTCTGCGATGCCATCGCGAGAACGCGCA
>JBDSWC010000069.1:0-22797 GCA_039926845.1 Sphingomonas sp.
GGTTGCGGGGGTCGTCCTCCGGAATGCCCGCCTCGACCTTGCCGACCAAATCGGCGCCGACGTCGGCGGCCTTGGTGAAGATGCCGCCGCCGAGACGCGCGAAGATCGAAATGAGCGACGCGCCGAACGCCAGCGCCGTCAGCGCCGCGATGATCTCATGGTCGCCCGGCTCGAGGTGCTTGAAGCCGACGAGATACCAGAAGATGCCCGAGATCGAGAGCAGGCCCAGCCCCGCCACCAGCATGCCGGTGATAGCGCCCGACCGGAACGCCAGCGTCAACCCGCCCTGCAACGAGGTGCGCGCGGCCTCAGCCGTCCGCACGTTGGCGCGGACCGAGATGTTCATGCCGATATAGCCGGCGATGCCCGACAGTATCGCGCCGATCAGGAACGACACGGTCGACAGTCCGCCAAGCGTGAAGAACACGATGGCCGCAACGACGACGCCGACGATACCGATGGTGGTGTATTGCCGCCCCAGATAGGCCTTGGCGCCCTCCTGAATGGCGGACGCGATGTCCTGCATCTTTTCGTTGCCGGCGGGCGCACGCAGCACCTGCATGCTGGTGATGATGCCATACGCTACGGCGATCACGCCGCAGACGATGGCCGCATACACGATCGTCATTATTTCTTCCCCTGCACTTTTCCGCGCATGGCTGAACGCCCGCGCTTTTTCCCTAGGTGGCGCCAGCCTATAAAGGCGCGGACGCGTCGTGCAAGCACATCAGATCAGTGCTGAAAGCCCAGTTTGGATGGCAACTCGATCGATCGGCCGTTGTCGGTCAACGTCAGGCCGAGTCCTTCCGCGAACGAACCCACGCGCGTGACCGCGATCGGCGACGTGAAGTCGGCGGGGGCGGCGAACAGCAATTGATAGTCGTCGCCGGCGGTCGCCGCCTCGATCCGCGCCCATCGGTCGTCGCCGACATAGCTGCGGTAGCTGTCGGACAAGGGGATTTCGGCGACGTCGATCGATACCGCAAGCCCGCTCGCTAGCGCCATGCGCTGGGCGTCGATCAGCAATCCGTCGGACACATCCATCATCGCGTGGACGAGCGGCGCAAGCGCGCGGCCCTCGGCGATCAGCGGGGTCGGGCGGCGATACGCGGCAAGCAGATCGGCAGGGCCGTCGATCCCGCCCGCGATCTTCAACCCGGCGCCGGCATCGCCGATCGTGCCGGTCACCCACAAGCCATCGCCGGCCTTGGCCCCCGACCGCGCGACGGCGCCGGCGTCGCTGCCGATCGCGGTCAGCGACAGCACGCGCAATGCCCGCACGGGGAGCGAGACGGTATCGCCGCCGAGCAGCTTGCAGCCGTACGTGGTCAGGGCGTCACCGAACCCCTTGAGGAACGCCCGGTCCCATTCGTCGTCGCCGCATGGATAGTTGAGCAGCACGGCCTGCGGGATGGCGCCCTTCGCGGCGAGATCGGACAAGTTCACCGCGACCAGCTTCCACGCGATGTCCTCGGGGGAATCGTCGGACAGGAAGTGGACGCTTTCGACGATCGTGTCGGTGGTGATCGTCAGCCCGGCGAGGCTGGCCGTGTCGTCGGTCAGCCCGTCCGCGCTGGGATGGAGCGGCAGCGCACGCAGCGCGGCGAGGAACTCAACCTCGCGCATCCTTCGCCACCGCGTCCAGGAGGCCGTTGACGAAACCCGCCTCGCGGCGGTCGTAGAACGCCTTGGCGACGTCGACATATTCGCTGATCACGGTGCCGGTCGCGGTATCGGCGCGGGCCAGCAGCTCGTAGGTCGCGGCGCGCAGCAGCGCCTTCATCGGCTTGTCGAGTCGGTCGAAGCTCCAGTCCTTGCTCAGCTTGGCAGAAATCGCCGCGTCGATTTCATCGCTCCGCGCCAGTGTGCCGCTGACCACATCGTCGAAATAGTCCGCGTCAGCGGGCGCGTATTCGACATCCTCGATCGTCGCGCCGAGCCGGTGCTGGTGGAATTCGTGGAGCAGCGAAGCGAGCGCGGTGCCCTCCATCTCATGCTGATAGAGCGCTTGCGTAGCGGCGAGCCGCGCGGCGGCGCGGGCCTTCGATCGAGTGGCGGTTCGGCGGGACATTGCGCGTGCCTTAGGCGCAGTGGCGGTTAAAAAAAACCCGTTCCCCCGCGAAGGCGGGGGTCCAGGGTAACGAGCGCACCGTATGTGACCCTGGACTCCCGCCTTCGCCGGAGAACGGTTACTTAAGCCGCAGCGCCACCGACTTGGCGTGGGCGGGCAATCCCTCAGCCTCCGCCAGCGTCACCGCGGCTGGCCCGATCGCGGCCAGTGCGGCCTGGTCGAGCGACAGGAAGCTGGTGCGCTTCATGAAATCGAGCACCGACAGGCCGGACGAGAAGCGCGCGCGGCGGCCGGTCGGGAGGACGTGGTTGGGCCCGGCGACGTAATCGCCGACCGCTTCGGGCGTGTAACGACCGAGGAAGACGGAGCCGGCATGCTTGACCATGTCGAACAGCGCCTCGGCATCGTCGCAGGCGAGTTCGAGATGCTCGGGGGCGAGGCGATTCACCAGCGGCATCGCTTCGACCAGATCGGCGGTGACGATGATCGCGCCGTTGGTGTCCCAGCTTTCGCGCGCGACCTTGGCGGTGGAAAGCGCGCCGATCTGGAGATCGACCGCGTCGGCCACCGCGCGGGCGAGCGCGGCGTCGTCGGTGAACAGGATCGACTGGCTCGACGGATCATGCTCGGCCTGGCTGAGCAGGTCGGCGGCGATCCATTGCGGGTCGTTCTGGCCATCGGCCACAACCACGATCTCGCTCGGCCCGGCGACCATGTCGATCCCGACCACGCCGAACAATTGGCGCTTGGCCTCGGCGACCCAGGCGTTGCCGGGGCCGCACACGACGTCGACCGGCGCGATCCGGCCCGTGCCATAGGCCAGCGCCGCAACGGCCTGCGCCCCGCCGATTCGCCACACTTCGTCCACGCCCGCGAGGTGCGCGGCGGCGAGCACCAGCGGGTTGACCTCGCCGTCGGGGGTCGGCGTGACCATCACCAGCCGCTCGACACCGGCGACCTTGGCGGGGATCGCGTTCATCAGCACCGAGCTGGGGTAAGCTGCGCGCCCCCCAGGGACGTAAATCCCCGCCGCATCGACCGCGCGCCACCGCGCGCCGAGCCGTGCGCCGACCGCGTCGGTGGTGTCGCTGTCTTCGGGCTTCTGCTTGACGTGGAAGGCCACGATCCGCTCGGCGGCGAGTTCGAGCGCGGCGCGCAGGTCGGGCGCCAGCGCCTCGTGCGCGGCGAGCCATTCGGCCTTTTCGATCCGCCAGCCGGTTTCGTTGAGGTCGTGCCGGTCGAACTTGCGGGTGAAGGCGTGGACCGCTGCGTCCCCTTCGTCGCGCACGCTGGCGACGATCATGCGGACATCACGCGCGACGTCCAGGTCCGCCTCGCGCCGGGCATCGACCAGCGCCGCGAACTGGCGCTCGAACCCGGGTTCTGAAGTGGAGAGCTTGATCAAATCCCCCTCTCGCTTGCGGGAGGGGTTAGGGGAGGGCGTGCTTGATCGTCAGCGGAAGAGACAGGCCCTCCCCCAGCCCCTCCCGCAAGCGGGAGGGGAGAAGAAACAGCCCGCCGGAACGCGTCGACCAGCGGGACCAGTTCGGGCCGAGTCTTGAACGCCGCGCGGTTGACGATCAGGCGGCTGGTGACGTCCATGATCCGCTCGACTTCGACCAGCCCGTTTTCCCTGAGCGTGCGCCCCGACGACACGAGATCGACGATCCGCGGCGCGAGGCCCAATGTCGGCGCCAGCTCCATCGCGCCGTTGAGTTTGACGCATTCGGCCTGCACTCCACGCGCCTCGAAATGGCGCTGCGTGAGATAAGGGTATTTGGTCGCGACGCGGACGTGGCTCCACCCGCGCGGGTCGTCGGTCGCGGCGAGTTCGGCGGGCTCGGCGACCGACAGGCGGCAATGCCCGATGCCGAGATCGACCGGCGCGTAGAGCTCGGGATAATCGAACTCCGCCAGCACGTCCGACCCGACGATGCCGAGCTGTGCGGCGCCGTGCGCGACGAAGGTCGCGACGTCGAACGCGCGAACGCGGATCAGGTCGATGCCGGGGTCGCTGGTCGCGAAACGCAGCGCGCGGCTGTCCTCGTCGGCGAAGGCCGGCTCTGGCTCGATCCCGGCGCGCGCGAGCAACGGCGCGGCCTCGGCGAGGATGCGGCCCTTGGGCACGGCGATGACGATCGGCTGGGCCATGTCGGGGGCTTTACTTGTGCAGGTGCGAAGGAGCAATGCGTCGCCGATGGAGGTGGCATATGGCGGGAGAAGACAATAATCGCGGCGCGTTCCGCATCCAGGAATTCTACTGCCGCAACATGGGCGCGCCGATGTATGCGCGGCTCTGCACCGCCACTGCCGACGGGCTGACGCGCGACAGCCGGACGGGGGCGCGGATCCTCGACTGGGCGGGCGAGCCGACGCGGGATGCGTTGCCGTTGCGGTTCTTCGGCGGGCTGCATTCGTTGGTGCGGGCGGGCAAGGGTGACGGGCTGGCCGCGGTATTCAGTGGCGAGGTGATCGAGCCCGACGCGATCGCCGCTGCGCTCAACGCCGCTTTGGTCGTGCACGACGATGCGGTCCTGCCGTGGCTCGACGGCCCACCGCAGACCAACGAGCCCGGGCGGTCGGGCGCGCTGATGCTCGGGCTGATGGAGATCGCGCGGCATCACGGGCCGAAGATCGAGCTGCTCGAAATCGGGTCGAGCGCGGGGCTCAACTTGCTGATCGACCGTTATGGCTTCGACCTCGGCGGGACGCGAATGGGACAGGCCGACGCGCCGGTGACGATCGCGCCCGAGTGGAAGGGCAATGCGCCGGCGGCGGTGCCGATGGAGTTCGTGTCGGTGCGCGGGTGCGACGTCCAGCCGCTCGACGCGACCGATCCCGCGGTAGAAGAACGGCTGCTTTCTTATGTCTGGCCCGAGACGCCGGCGCGCGGCGAGCGGCTGAAGGCGGCGATCGCGATGCAGCGCGAGAAGCATGTCGATCTCGTCCGCGCCGATGCCGCCGATTGGCTCGAGGCGCGGCTGGCCGAGCCACAGGCGGCGGGTGTCACGCGAGTGCTGATGCACTCCGTGGTCTGGCAGTATCTGCCCGCTACGGTGGCCGACCGAATCCGCGCGGCGATCGGCGCGGCCGCCGACCGCGCCACTGAAGAGCGCCCGCTCGGCTGGGTGATGATGGAGCCCAACCGCGCCTTCGCGCAGCAGATCGTGCGGGTGCGGAGCTGGCCGGGGCATGCCGAATGGAACGTGCTTGCGACCGCGCACGCGCACGGGACGTGGGTCAAGATGGGAATCGATGCCAGCGACCGGCGGCCCTACGACCTGCCGGAATCGGCGAAGGTCGAGGCCGGATAGGCGAAACCCAAACTTCGCCGGGGAGGCGTGAAACTAAGCGCCCCGCTCGCCCAACCACGCCCGCATCGCCCCGGTTACCTTGTCCGGGGCTTCCCAGGGCGCGAAGTGGCCGACGCCTTCCAGCCGCGCGATCTTGAGGTCGGGCACCAGCGCGTCGAGCCCCTCCAGCTGGCTCGGCAACAGCGCCTTGTCGCCCAGCCCCCAGATCACCAAGGTCGGCACCTTGAGCGGCGGGAACGCGCCGTCGAGGAACGCCGGACGATCGGGCGTCGCGTCCATCGCGGGCACATTGACCGCGCTCGCGCGATACCAGTTGAGCATCGCGGTCATCGCGCCGGGCTGGCCCCATTGGTCGAGATAGACCGGCTTCTCCTCGGCCACTTTGGCGAAGTCGGTGTGCCGCATGAAGCTGCCGTCGAAGAACTGCGACAGGCCGATCGAGTCGATATATTTCTCGAATTCGGGGTTGCGGAACGCGGTGATGTATTGGCTCGCCTCGCGCTGCGCCATGTCGTCGAACAGGGTCCGTTGAAAGACGAACGGGTGCGGCGCGTTGACGATGATCAGCCGCGCGATGCGGTCGGGATGGTTGAGCGCCGCCATCCACGCGATCGCCCCGCCCCAATCGTGCCCGACGAGCGTGAAGGTCTCGATCCCGAAATGGTCGGCCAGCGCGATCAGGTCGGCGACCGGCTTGTCGGGGGTGTAATTCTCGACGCCTTCGGGCTTGGAGGATTTGGCGAAGCCGCGCTGGTCGGGGGCGAGGACGAAATGGTCCTTCGCCAAGTCGCCGATCTGATGACGCCAGGTGCGGTGCGATTCGGGAAAGCCGTGGAGCAGGACGATCGCCGGGTTGGTCGGGTCGCCGGCGACTGCGACGTCGAGCTCCACGCCGGTGGACAGGGCCACGCGTTGCAGGTCGAAATCCATATTCCCCTCCCGCTCGCGGGAGGGGTTAGGGGAGGGCCTGTCCCAACTCACCGCGCTACTTTACATGCCCTCCCCCAGCCCCTCCCGCAAGCGGGAGGGGAGAAGAGGTGCAGCATGCCGAAAGCCGACCAGACCGAGATCCGCATGCGGATCGTGATCGAGAATCCGGTTCGGGGCGTGCTCCACAGCCTGCAGACCGGCGACACCGGCATGCTCGATCCGAAGCGGTCGAAGGCGGGCGAGCCGCTCGCGTTCGACTTCCCGGTCCGGGTAGCGCACGGCCCCAAATTCTTCGGTGACCAGGTGCGGCGCGAGGGGCCGACGCGGCGCTTCGTTTATATCCGCATCGGCCAATCGGCGGGCGACCCCGGCTCCGAATGGTCGCGGCGGATGAAGATCGACGTGCACGACACGCCGCAGGACCTGCTCGACCGCGCGATGGCGGGGGAGGGCGTGGTCGTGCTGACCGTGAACGGCACGGGCAAGGACGGGTCGCCGGCGTGCGCGACGGTGAAGGTGACGGGGCGAACCCTCTCGGCTTGACTTGGCGGGGGCAAAGTCGGAGCGAACCGCCATGCACGCGCTTTCCGAAAGCCAGCCCCTCGACAGCGCAGCGTTCGCGAAACTGCGGGAAGCGGGAGAGCCCGTCGTTATCCGCGGGCTCGTGTCGGACTGGCCCGTCGTCGTGGCGGCGCAGCAGGGCGAGCTTGGCAGATACCTTTCGGCGCTAGCGACGGACGAGCCGGTTCCGATGGTGCGCGCGCCGGCCAGCGAGCACGGCCGGCTTCACTATACGCCGACGATGGAGCGCCCCAATTTCGACCGGCAGCCCGTCTCGATCGCGGGCTTCTTCGCCGAATTCGAGCGTCAGGCCGGGTCGCCATCGCCCGATACGCTCGCGATCCAGGGGCTTCCCGCCGAGAAGGTTCTGCCCGGCTTTACCGCCGCCCATGCGATGCCGCTGGTGCCGACCGGGGTCGAACCGCGGCTATGGCTCGGCACCGCCGCGATCGTCGCGACGCACCACGACCAGGTCGAGAACCTCGCCTGCGTCGCCGCGGGTCGCCGCCGTTTCACGCTGTTCGCGCCCGAACAGGTCGCCAATCTTTATATGGGCCCGTTTCATGTGACGCCGGCGGGCGCCGCGGTGAGCGTGGCGCACGTGACGCAGCCCGATTTCGATCGCTTCCCGCGCTTCGCCGACGCGCTGGCGGTTGCGCGAACCGCGGAGCTCGAGCCGGGCGATGCGATCTACATCCCCTATGGCTGGTATCACCATGTCGAAGCGCTTTCGCCGCTCAACCTGTTGATCAATTACTGGTGGAACCCGGCGCGGCGCGATGTCGGGTCGCCCTGGGATGCGCTGATGCACGGCATGGTCGCGCTGCGCCAGTTGCCGCCCGACCAGCGGCGGTCGTGGCGCGCGATGTTCGATCATTATGTCTTCATGAGCGAGGGCGATCCCGCGGCGCATGTGCCCGATGCGATGCGCGGCGTGCTCGGCGCGACGTCGCCGGCGGATCTGGCGACGATGCGCCGCTCGATCATCGCGGCGTTGCAGCGGCTGGAGCCGGGGTCGCGTTGATCGGTCATAGCTTGCCGCAACGAATATTTATTCCGACTTGCGAGGTAGATAGCGAGCGGATTATTCCCTTTACAAATGATAAGGGAGGGGCGTGTGAGCGACGGAGCGGACGGCAACATCGAAAATCTTATGGGAATGGCCCGCACGGCAGAATTGGCGGGCAATTCGGCAGAAGCGATGAGCTACTTTAATCGCGTCCTGGAGATTGACCCACGTTGGCCAGAGGCTTGGTTAGGCAAAGGAAAGGCAGCTGGGTGGCAATCTTCACTGGCTGTCATGCGTTTCAGCGAAATGGTGGTTGCTTTCAACCACGCCATCGGGGCGGCTGCTGACGATAGGCGAGAAGCGATTGCCGGCGAGGCTGCCGAGCAAATCAACCGATTGGTTACAACGCTCTACGGCATGGCCCATAACCACATGCTGGAATTTGCAGCTGTGGACAACGTATGGGCAACCTATCTCAACCAAGTTAGCCAGATGCTAGATGCTTTGGAAGCATCCTTACAATGGACACCAGATAATCGCACCACATTGGAAAATATAATTCATCTATGTAAGGACAATGTTGAGGGCGTAACTTACCGCGACAGAATTCATAATAACGCACCCGGTTGGCACGGCATAACGCCTGAATATGAGCAATCATTGCTGTCAAGAAGAGATTCGGCTATAGCTCGACTTCAAGCGATAAACCCCGAATATCTTCCCTCATCTATAGAGAAGAAAAAAGCGGAAGCTTGTTTTGTAGTTACGGCAACAATGGGTGACTATGACCATCCCAAGGTTCGTTTGATGCGGCGTTTCCGTGACGAATGGTTAGACCAAAAACCCATCGGTAGGTGGATCATCGTTCTTTATTATCGTGTTGGTCCCTTAGCCGCGTCGTTCATCAGCAAGAATCCACTGCTAAAAAAACATAGCATATAGCTTTATCGTGCTCCCTGGCGCTCGGTTAGCTAGTCGTGTTCTTCGTTCGAAATAAGTCCCGCTAAGGATACGTCGCCGTCATCGGCACTTCAGGGATCGGAATCCACTCTTTCTCGTCTCCCGGCACCTTGCCGAACCGCCCCGCTTTCCAGTCGGCCTTGGCTTGGTCGATCCGGTCTTTCCGCGAGCTGACGAAGTTCCACCACACGTAGCGCTCGGTCGTGAACGCCTCGCCGCCGCACAGCATTACGCGGCCGCCGGTCGCCGACCGCAGCGTCATCGCGACGCCGGGCTGCAGCACATACAGCGTGTTGAGCGCCATCGGCATGCCGTCGATGCTCGCCTCGCCCAGCGCGAGATAGACTGCGCGTTCGTCGGCGCCCTTATCGATGGGGATGCTCGCGCCGGGTTCGAGCAGAATGTCGGCGTAGATCGTCTCGGCATAGGTCGTGGTCGGCGGGGCCTTGCCCCACAAATCGCCCATGATGATCCGCGCGGTCGCGCCGTGGCCGTCGATCACCGGCAGCGCGGCTTTCTCGACATGCTCGAACGCCGGGGCGATCTCCTCCTTGTCCTCGGGCATGCCGAGCCAGGTCTGGATGCCCGACAGTTCGGGGCCGTGCGCGCGCTCGTCGCCGGGGGAGCGCTCGCTGTGCGCGATGCCGTGGCCGGCGGTCATCAGATTGACCGCGCCGGGTTCGATCCGCGCGAACGTGCCGAGCGAATCGCGATGGTCGATCGCGCCGGCGAACAGATAGGTGACGGTCGACAGGTTGATGTGCGGGTGCGGGCGGACGTCGATGCCGGTGCCGATGTCGAGATGCGCCGGACCCATCTGGTCGAAGAAGATGAACGGCCCGACCATCTGGTGCGGCTTCGACGGCAAGGTGCGATGAACCTTGAACCCGCCGAGGTCGTGCGTGGTCGGGGTGATCGTGCGCAGGATCAGATCGTCGTTGGTCATAGGGCCTCCGCCAGCATGTCGCTCAAATCTTCGGGGAAATATTTTTCGTCGAGCGTGGCGAGGTCGGCGGGGTCAACCCAGCGCCATTGCTGCATCACGCGCTGTTCGAGTTCGGTGTGGCCTTGCGCGTCGATCTCGCGCGCGTCGGTGCGGACGAGGAAATAGCGTTCGTCGGCGGTGACCTCGACGCCCTCGATGGTCAGGAAATCCACTTCGCGGCGGAAGATTTCGGGGCCGGGATCGGCGATGATGCCGGTTTCCTCGTAGAGTTCGCGCCGCGCCGCCTCCTCATAGCTCTCGCGAGGATCGACCGCGCCGCCAACGGTGCACCAGAAGGCCGGGCGCCCGTCCTCGGGGGTGAAGCGGAACAGCAGCACGCGGCCCTCGCCGTCAACCAGCAGGATTCGCGCGGCGGGGCGGGGGGTGCGAGGCATGCCATCGGGATAGCGCAGCGCGGCGGCGCGCGCATCCGCCTTCCCGCGAAACAGTGCGTTTACGTCAGGAGGCCGGAACGGCTTCTCCCGGCGCCCGCGCGCGGATTTCCAGCGCGTGGATTCGGGACGACAGCAAATCGGCGAGCGCGTTGTTCACTTGCCGCTGGCGGTCGATGCGGCTCATGCCCGTAAAGCGGTCGCTCGCCACGACGACGATCCAGTGCGATTCGCCGCTGCCGTCGTCGCCCGCATGGCCGGCGTGTTTGTGGCTGGTGTTGATCACGTGCAGGACGCTGGGGGCGAGCGCGTCGGTCAGGCGATCGTGGATTTCGCGGGCGAGGGGCGTGGAAGTCATGGTCACGCCGCCTATATAGACCGCTTTTGCCGGAGCCAGCCTTCTTGTCGCGTCCCGACCCGAAAGACCGTCCCAACGCCCGCTTCCACGGCCGCGTCGAAGGCACCGGGCGGGCGTGCGACGCCGACGGATGCGACGCGCCCGGCGAGTTCCGCGCTCCGGTTCGCGAGGGCGTCGGGCCGCACCGCGACGGGCCGGGCGAGTTTCGCTATATGTGTCTCGACCATGTCCGCGCGTTCAACGCCAAGTATAATTTCTTCCGCGGGATGAGCTCCGACGAAATCCACGACGCACAGCGGCCCTATGCCGGGTGGGAGCGCGAAACGCGCGCGTTCGCGCATGGTGGCGCCGACCGCCCGCCGCGCTGGGCCGACTTCAGCGACCCGCTCGACGCGATCGGCGCGCGGTTCCGCGAACGGATGGCGTCGGAGCGCAAGGACGGCAAGCCGCTGTCGGCGGCGGATCGGCGGGCGCTCAAGGTGCTGGCGCTCGACACCGATGCCGACCGCCGCGCGTTGCGGACGCGCTATTCGGAGCTCGTGCGCAAGTTCCACCCCGACCGCAACGGCGGCGACCGCAGCATGGAAAGCGCGCTCCAGGAAGCGATCGCGGCGTATCAGCAGTTAAAGGGGTCGGCAGCGTTCGCTTGACCTCGCCCCCTCGTTCCTCGCAAAGCCAGTTGCGATGAAACGCCGCACCGGACAGGACCGCGCGATCACGCAGAAGTGGCGCCCCGCAACGCAAGCGGTGCGCGGCGGCACCGCGCGGTCGGAGTTCGGCGAGACCTCCGAAGCGATCTTCCTGACCTCGGGCTATGCCTATGACTGCGCGGGCGACGCCGCGGCGCGGTTCGCGGGCGAGCAGCAGGGCATGACCTATTCGCGGTTGCAGAACCCGACCGTGCAGATGCTCGAGCACCGCATCGCGCTGATGGAGGGGTCCGAGGCGTGCCGGACGATGGCGTCGGGGATGGCGGCGATGACCGCGGCGTTGTTGTGCCAGCTCCAGACCGGCGACCATGTCGTAGCGGGCCGCGCGGCGTTCGGGTCGTGCCGTTGGCTGGTCGATACGCTCCTTCCGAAGTTCGGCATCACGACGACGACGATCGACGCGCGCGATCCGCAGGCGTTCATCGACGCGACCAAGCCCGAGACCAAGGTCTACTTCTTCGAAACCCCCGCCAATCCGACGATGGATATCGTCGATCTGGCCGCGGTGTGCGGGATCGCGCGCGAGCGCGGCATCGTGTCGGTCGTCGACAATGCGTTCGCGACCCCGGTGCTGCAGCGTCCGCTCGACTTCGGCGCCGACGTCGTCGCTTATTCGGCGACCAAGCTGATGGACGGGCAGGGCCGCGTGCTGGCGGGCGCGGTATGCGGGACCGAGGAGTTCATCGAGAACACGTTGCTCGCGTTCATCCGCAACACCGGGCCGACCTTGTCGCCGTTCAACGCCTGGGTGGTGATGAAGGGTCTTGAAACGCTCGATCTCCGCGCGCGGCGGCAAAGCGAGAGCGCGATCACGGTCGGCAAGTTCCTGGAGGGCCGCGTGCCGCGCGTGCTGCATCCCGGGCTGCCCAGCCACCCGCAGCACAATCTCGCCATGGCGCAGATGGCGGCGACGGGCCCGATCTTCGCGTTCGAGGTCGATGGCGGGCGTAGCCAAGCGCACGGGTTGCTCGACGCGCTCGAACTGATCGATATCTCGAACAATATCGGCGATTCGCGCTCGCTGATGACGCACCCTAGTTCGACCACGCACGCCGGGGTGAGTGAGGAAGCGCGGCTCGACATGGGCGTGACCGAGAACATGCTGCGGCTCAACGTCGGGCTGGAGGACCCGCTCGACGTGATCGACGATCTCGACCGCGCGCTGAAGGCCGTCGGGCTGTGAGCGACGCGATGAAGATGCTGTTCCCCAATGTCGCGGAAACACGCGGCGTGGTGGTGCGCGTGTCGGTCAGCTTCCTGCCCGAACAGTCCGAGCCGGCGCGCGGGCGCTGGTTCTGGGCGTATCACGTGCGGATCGAGAACAAGGGGCCGGCGACGGTCCAGCTCCTGACCCGCCACTGGGTCATCACCGACGGCCGCGGCGCGCGCCATTCGGTCGAGGGCGAGGGCGTGGTCGGCGAACAGCCGGTGATCGCGCCGGGCGCGTCGTTCGATTACGTCTCGGGCTGCCCGCTCGCGACGCCGACCGGCGCGATGCAGGGTAGCTATCATATGATCGGCGAGGACGGATCGGCGTTTGATGTCGACATCCCCCGCTTCGCGCTGCTTGCCCCGGCAGTCGTATGAAGCGGACGCACCTCCCGCTGAACGGGCTGCGCGTGCTCGACGCGGCGGCGCGGCATCTGTCGTTCACGCGCGCCGCCGACGAGCTCGCGGTAACGCCGGCCGCGGTCGGTCAACAGATTCGCGCGCTCGAGGACACGCTCGGCGTCGTGCTGTTTCGCCGCACCACGAAGGGGCTCGAACTGACCCCCGAGGGCGAAGCGGGTCTTCACGCCTTGCGTCATGGATTCCTCCAGTTCGAGGAAGCCGTGCGCGCAATGCAGGCGGGGCAATCGTCCAAATCGCTGACCATCGCTGCGCCGCGCGACGTGCTGCATTGCTGGCTGATGCCGCGCCTCGCGGAGATTTCGCGCGACGATGGCGAGCTTCGCTTCGTGCTGATCGCCGCCGACGAAGATCTCGACTTCACCCAGGCCAATCTCGACCTCGCGGTGCGCTGGGGCGAAGGGCCGGGCGAGCATGAGGGCGAGGCGCTCGAATCGGACGGCATGGTGACGGTCGAGCGGCCGGGCGGCGGCGCCGATACGCGAATTTCGTGGCCGGGCTGCCTCAACGACGATTCGGTGTCGCTGGTCCGCGTTGCCGATGCGGGACTCGCGATCGACGCGGCGGCTGAAGGATTGGGCCGCGCGACTGTGCCCGAACTGCTTGCGCGCCGCGACCTTGCCGGCGGCCGGATTGCCGCGGTCGGGGAGCCGAAGGAATACCGGCTCGGCTATTGGCTGGTCGCGCCGCTCCCGCAATGGCGGCAGAAGAAGGTCAAGGCGCTGGTGGAGGCGCTGGGGGCGTGAGCCTGCCGGTGATGCAGACCGAGCGGCTGGTGCTGCGCGCGCTCCGGGTTGAGGACGCCGAGGCCTTGCACCCGATGTATTCGGACGCCGACGCCAACCATTACGGATCGCACCCGGCGACGGTGACGCTCGAAGACACCGTTGCGCGGCTGGAAAAGGCGGTCGCGGACACCGATTGGCGGGCGTGGGCGATCGCGGTGAAGGGCGACGACACGGCGATCGGCACCGTCGCCTGTTACGAAAAGCGCCAGGGCAAGGTCACCGAGATCGGCTACATCCTGCGCCGCGATCATTGGGGCCACGGCTACGTCACCGAGGCGGTCGCGGCGATGATCGACTTGCTGTTCGCCGAGGGGCAGCGGCGCATCTTCGCCGATACCGACCCCGACAATGCCCCGTCGATCGCGGTGGTTAAACGACTCGGCTTCACGCTGGAGGCCACGTTGCGTGCGGAGTGGGAGACGCATATCGGCGTGCGTGACAGCCTGATCTGGGGCTTGCTGGAGGACGAATGGAAAGCCGCCCGCCCCCGAACCTGAACGACCCGGCGGAGTTCGCGCGTATCGCCAGGAGTTGCGCGAGGTCGTGCGCGGACTGCGCTACGGCAGTGTCGGCGTGACGCTGGCGGGCGCCGCAATCGCGCTGGCACGGACCAAGCTGTGGCCGGCGATCCCGGTCCTGGTGCCCATCGTGGCGATCGCGCTGGGCGTGATGCTGATGATCACCGCGATCGCGTTCCGCACCGCGTATCACGCGCGGCGGATGCGCGGCGACTAGGGCGCGGTCGCCGCGAGGATCAGCGCGCGATTCATCAGTTGCGCGAACAGCCCGGTATCGACGCCCGCGTCCTTGCGATACCAATTGCCGACGATCGCCATCCATCGCCCGTCCTTGCGCCGCACCAGATAGTTGAGCGCAAGCACGCCGGGTTCCGAGCCTCCCTTGAACCCGACATAGTCGAACTTCGCACGCGTCACGGCATCGGTCCCGGGATTGACGGTCAGCAGCGACAGCGCCGTGTCGCCGTCTTTCGCGCGCAGCCAGTCGAGCAAGCCCGCGGTCTGCGCAGGGCTGGCGAACCATTCGAGGGTATCGATCGCGATTGGCTTGCCTGACGCGAACATCGTGATGTCGAGCGGCGTTCCGTCGAGCCGCGCGGCGTTGGCATCGAGCAATTTGCGGCGCTCGGCGGGTGGCGTTTTCGCCCAGGTGTCGGCGAGGCCGGCATTGGCGCCGGACTTGATCGCGAACATCTGGCGCGTCGTCAGGATGGGCGAGAGGCCCGCCGCGCCGACAGTCGCCACGAACGCATCGAGCTTGCGCCGTTCGAGCATCACCAGCGTATCGGTCGCAGTGTTGTCGCTGATCGAGACCATCAGCGTGGCCAGCGTCTGGAGCGTCGCCGGGCTACCCGCCGGCCAGCTCTGCGTGATGCCGGAGGGGAGCGACGCCGGCCCGACGGGGATGACATCGGCCCATTTGCGCTCGCCCGCCGCGACTTCGCGCGCCAGTTCGCCCAGCACCCAAAGCTTGAACGCCGATCCGAGCGGTGCCGGCTTGTCGGGATTCAGTCCCGCCATTAGCCGCGGCGCGGCGTCGCCAAGTTCATAGATACCGAACCCGCTGCCGCCCGGCAAAGAGCGGAACGCGGCGGCGAGCTTTTCGACGCTGTCGTCGGCGATCTCGAAACCGGCGAACAGCAGCCCGCTCACGCGATTGGGTACGGTGGGCTCGACCGCGAACTGGATATTCGCGATCCCGCGCTCGAACTTGACCCGCGCGGTGCCCGACCACGCGTTCGCGGCGGTGAACGATACCAGGGCGACCGGCTTGCCCAGCTGGGCCGTCAGCTGCGCTACGAGCGCATCCCACTTTTCCTTGGGGATGGCCGTTTTGAACGCGGGCGCGAAATAGCTGTCGAACGTGACCGTGCCGCCGATCAGCCCGGGCAATTCGCCCGCCCGCGTCGCGACCGCCGGATCGGCCGGCGCAGCCACGGGCGGGGGGGGTGCGGGCGGCGGGGTTTGCGCGGTTGCCGGCGTCGCGGCCAGCAGCATCAATCCGATCAATCTCCGCATCATTCCCCCTTTTGCGATCAGGCGTCGATCGCTTCCTCGTCAAGCCGCGCGGCATTTTCCTGAATGAACGCGAAGCGGTGCGCCGGGTTGGTGCCCATCAGCCGGTCGACCAGATCCTTCACCCCTGCGCGCTCCTCATATTCCTGCGGCAGGGTGATGCGCAGCAGTCCCCGCGTCTTGGGGTCCATCGTCGTTTCCTTGAGCTGGCCCGGGTTCATCTCGCCCAGACCCTTGAACCGAGACACTTCGACTTTCTTGCCCTTGAACACCGTCGCTTCGATCTCGGCACGGTGCGCGTCGTCGCGGGCATATTCGCTCTTCGCGCCGACGGTCAGGCGGTAGAGCGGGGGCTGTGCGAGATAGAGGTGCCCGCGCCGCACCAAATCGGGCATTTCCTGGAAGAAATAGGTCATCAGCAGGGTGGCGATATGCGCGCCATCGACGTCGGCGTCGGTCATGATGATGACGCGCTCGTAGCGCAGGTTGTCGGGCTCGCAATCCTTGCGCACGCCGCAGCCGAGCGCGAGCGTCAGGTCGGCGATTTCCTGGTTGGCGAAGATCTTGGCCGAGGTTGCCGACGCGACGTTGAGGATCTTGCCGCGGATCGGCAGGATCGCCTGTGTCTTGCGGTCGCGCGCCTGCTTGGCGGAGCCGCCCGCCGAATCACCCTCGACGATGAAGATTTCGGTGCCGGCCGGATCGTTGGCCGAGCAATCGGTCAGCTTGCCGGGGAGGCGCAGCTTGCGCGCCGAAGTCGCCGATTTGCGCTTGACCTCGCGCTCCTGCTTGCGCGCCAGCCGCTCGTCCATCCGCTCGACGACATAGGCGAGCAGCGCCTTGCCGCGGTCCATATTGTCCGACAGGAAATGGTCGAAATGGTCGCGCACCGCGCGCTCGACCAAGGTCGTCGCTTCTGGGCTGGTCAGGCGGTCCTTGGTCTGGCTCTGGAATTGCGGTTCGCGGACGAACACCGACAGCATCAGCTCGCACCCGGTCATCACGTCGTCGGCGGTGATGTCCTTGGCCTTCTTCTGTCCGACCAGTTCGCCGAACCCGCGGATGCCGCGGACGAGCGCGGCGCGAAGGCCCGCTTCGTGCGTGCCGCCGTCGGGGGTCGGGATCGTGTTGCAATACCAGGAATAGGAGCCGTCCGACCACAGCGGCCACGCCACCGCCCATTCGACGCGGCCCTGGCTCTCACCCGGGAAATCCTGGCTGCCGGTGAAGAACTGCGCGGTTGCGCAATCGCGGTCGCCGATCTGTTCCTTGAGGTGATCGGCGAGCCCGCCCGGGAACTGAAATGTTGCTTCCGGCGGCGTGTCGTCGGTGATGAGTTCGGGCGCGCACTTCCAGCGGATCTCGACGCCGGCGAACAGATAGGCCTTCGACCGCGCCAGCTTGTACAGCCGCGCCGGTTTGAAATGGAGTTCGGGGCCGAAAATCTCCGGGTCCGGGGTGAACGCGACCGACGAGCCGCGGCGGTTGGGCGTCGGGCCGAGATGTTCGAGCGGCCCCTGTGTCAGCCCTTGGCTGAAGCGCTGGCGATACAACTGACGATCGCGCGCCACCTCCACCACCGTGTCGACCGACAGCGCGTTGACCACCGAAATGCCGACGCCGTGCAAGCCGCCCGACGTGGCGTAAGCCTTGCCCGAGAATTTGCCGCCCGAATGCAGCATCGACAGGATCACTTCGAGCGCCGACTTGTCGAGAAACTTGGGATGCGGGTCGATCGGGAAACCGCGCCCGTTATCGACGATTGTCAGGCGATTGCCGGGCTCCAGCGTGACTTCGATCCGCGTCGCATGCCCCGCGACCGCCTCGTCCATCGCATTGTCGAGCACCTCGGCGGCGAGATGGTGCAACGCCCGCTCGTCGGTGCCGCCGACATACATGCCGGGCCGCCGCCGGACGGGTTCGAGCCCCTCCAGCACCTCGATCGAGGACGCGGTGTAATCGCTGGTCGGCTTGGCGTTGGACGCGAACAGATCGTCGGACATGACCCGCTATACGAGCGCGCGATTCCCCAGCGCAAGGTGAGCGGTGCGCTTATCCACAGGAAGGTCAGGGTGCGGGTGGCGCGTCGGCCAACACCGTCTTGGTTCCATAGTTGTAGCCCGCCAAGGTCTTGATCTGCTGACCCTGGCCGAGATCGCCGCCGGTGCAGCTCAGGAGCTTGTCGATGCAGTTCGCGGTCCACAGATCGAGAATGCTGTCTTCCCAGGCCCCGAACCAGTCGGCGTGCGCCGTTGTCCCGGGCGCGCTAGGCGCCATGCCGGGCATGCGGTCGGACGACAGATACCAGTTACTCGCCGTCGCGTCGGTCGTGTACCACGCGCCGAGTTGGAACTGGGGGACGATGTAGGGATGCGTCTTGGGGCAAACCGGGTTCGGGCCGCTGCCATCATAAAAGCGATAGGCCATGTGCGAGCGGTGATCCGGGCTGTCGAGATCCTTGCCGTTCCAGCAATCGGGCGCCACCAGCACCACGCCAAGACGCGACCCGACCGGACACCCGGCAAGCGCTTCCTTGATCGACGCGAAATGACCCGACACCGCGCCGGCACCATCGCAGTTCCACCAGCGCTTCGAGGTATCCGTCGGCGTGCTCGCGGGATCGAGCATGTTGAACCCGAAAATGTAGCGCAGCCCGCGCGGCAGCTTGACGCATGCAGTCGCGAGGGTCTGGCTGCGCGGATCGCTCGCCGGCATCCGCTTATAATAGACCGCCAGATAATCGGGCATCACAACCTTGCCGGACCCGTTCATCATCGCCGGAACCCAATAGGCCGAGCGATTGGGCAACGCGTTGCACGTGCTGTTGCCGGTCGTGCGCAGCGATGCGTAGGTCGAGTTCGCGTCGGCTAGCGTGTTGCCGAAGAACGTGTGGAGGTGCGATTTTCCGGGTTGGCCGGGATAGGCGATCGGATCGTTAAACGCGTTGTGCGACGGTGCGCACAGGAAGCGGAACGCGCCGACATCCTCATCGTGGATCGGGATCGCGCCGGTGCCCCACGCGGGCTGAAGATAATCTGCCAGATTCAAGCCCGACGAGATCGCCGCCAGCCCAGCCAAGGTCGGCGACGGGACGGTCGTGCCGACCGGCAAGGTCGCCGGCGTCGGCGTGGGGACTGGAGCCGGGGTGGGCGTCGGCGTCGGTGAAGGTACCGGATAGAGGACGCTGATAATCGGCTTACCGTTGCCGTGGTTCCCGAGATTGCTGCCAACGTTCTTGGCCGCCGCAAATACCGTGCCCGCGACGCACACCGCCACCACAGAAGCGATCGTTTTTTTCACTGCTTGCTACCCCGCCGAACAACGGCCGCTGCGACCATTTCGCCGGCGTTATGAGCAGGGGCGGCACACTGTGAGGTAAAGACGCGCGGTTAACGGGCCGCAAACCTAACCCCAAATGGGGAGTCGATCGCGGCGCGTTCGAGGTCAGCGGACCCTGGGGCCGCCGAACGGAAGCGGCGGTGGCGGGCGACGGTCGCGGCGAGGGAGCTGTGCCTGATAGGCGTGGCCGCAATGCGCGACGCAATAGGGGAAGCCGGGGTTCACCTTGTCGCCGCAGAAGTGGAAATCGGGCTCGCCGGGATGCCCCAGCGGCCATTTGCAGATCTTGTCGTTGAGTTCGAGCAGGCTCGTCTTGTCCGCCATTTCGGGCGAGGGTTTGGCCGGGACCAGCCGCCGCGGCGGCGCGGGGGTGATCGGGGGCTGTTGCTCGCCGGGCGACTGGCGGACGAAGCCGCCGGGGCCGACCGAACGCAGGATCGGCTGCGGCGTCGCCGGAGATGTGTCGGTGGTGACGTTGATCGGTGCAGCCGACACGGGCGTTGGGGCGGGCGCGGGCGCGGAGCGCGGCGCGGCGGCCTCGACCGGGGCGGGCGCCTTCTTGGCCGGCGCAGGCGGGGGCGTGGCGCCGGGCTCATTAGCCTTCACCGGCGAGGGGCGCGATTGCAGCCCCAGGCGATGCGCCTTGCCGATCACCGCATTGCGGCTGACGCCGCCGAGTTCCTCGGCGATCTGGCTCGCGGTCTGACCTGCTTCCCACATCTTGCGCAAAGCGTCGATCCGCTCGTCGGTCCAGCTCATATTCGTCCTCTTCAAATCGTTCGGCGGGCGGTTGCGGGAGCTAGCATCAAAGCCTAACTGCGAGGCCGATGGACGCACCCACCACTCCGCCCGAACACATCACGGCGATGCCACCTTTCGGCGTTCCGGTGATCCGGAGCGTGAATTGGGGTGGCTTGAGAACCCTCTATGTGAAGGAGGTGCGCCGTTTCTTCAAGGTGCACCTGCAAACGATCTGGGCACCGGCGGCCACGACGTTGCTGTTTCTGGTCGTTTTCACGATCGCGACCGGCGCGAAACGGCCGGTTCAGGTCGGCGGGGTGGATATTCCGTTCGGCGACTTCATCGCGCCCGGGCTGATCATCAGTCAGGGGATGATGGGGCCGGCGTTCGCCAATTCGAGTTTCTCGCTGCTGGTCGGCAAGATCCAGGGGACGATCGTCGATTATCTGATGCCGCCGCTGTCGACGCTCGAACTGCTCGCGGGGTTGATCGGCGGGGCGATGACGCGCGCGTTCATCGTCGGATTCATTTGTTGGCTGGCGATGGCGGTCTACGGCATCGGCGTATGGCCGCAGCATTTATGGGCGGTCGTCTGGTTCGGGTTCCTCGGCGCGATGTTCCTGTCGCTGCTCGGCGTGCTGACCTCGATATGGGCGGACAAGTTCGACCATGCCGCCGCGGTCAGCAATTTCGTGATCATTCCGCTGGGGCTGCTGTCGGGCACCTTCTATTCGGTCGATCGCCTCGCGCCGGCGTTCCGCGCATTCAGCCACGCCAACCCGTTCTTCTACATCATTTCGGGCTTCCGCTATGGCTTCCTCGGCACCGCCGATTCGCCGATTCTGGTGGGTAGTATCGTCGTATTCGGGCTCGACGTGGTGCTGGCGTTCACCTGCTATTGGCTGCTTGCCTCGGGATGGAAGACCAAGAGCTGACTGAACGATGGCTGCAAGCTGCGTTCAGCCTCACCCCATGTCCCCCACGCTAGAACGACCTTAGACACCGATAGTCGGTGGAAGGAGGTTGTTATGCGTAAGCTTATAGTTTCGATCGCCGCCCTCGGCGCGGCATTGTCGGCCGCGCCGTCGATGGCGCAAAGTTGGGGCAATCCCGGCGGTGGCTATGGCCAGCCGGGCTACGGCCAGCCGGGCAACGGCTATGGCGGCGACAGCCGCTATGCGGTGCCGTCGCCGTGGCAGGTCCGTGAAATGGTCGAGCGCGCGATCCAGCGCGGCGATGTTTCGCGACGCGAGGGCCGCGAGTTGCGCGACGACGTCCGTGACCTGATCCGCCTCGAGCAGCGTTCGCGCGGCGGCTATGGCGGCGGCGACTACGGCGCGCGGCGCGAGTTGCAGCGCAAGACGATGGACGTGCTGCGCAGCTTGCGCGAGGCAAGCCGCGACGGTGGGCGTGACGGTCGCTGGGGCAACCGCGACCGTGACGACGACTATCGCGATCGATAAGCGATGATGGGACGGCGGGTGGCGACACCCGCCGTTTCTTATTCCAGGCTGCCCGCGACCTCGCGCAAAGCGCCGGCCGGATCAGCGGCGGCACGTGCGGCCTAGACGCGCCGAACCCCAAGAGTTCGGTCAATTCGCCATGCGGATAGACCGTCCATTCTTCGAGAGCTTTGTCCTCACGGAAAAACCGATACGCACGCGATTCGATCCTGGTGTTGACGCTATCGGGGGCTCCCAAGTAAATACCCGCTCCGGGCGGCCCGTCGGGTCGCCCTTTTCCGTTTGAAGGAGTCCGGCCCGTGACCATCACCGCCCTCATGCCCGTCTACCCGCGGTGCGGCGTGCGGCCGGTGCGCGGCGAGGGCTGCTATCTTATCGGCGAGCGCGGCGAGCGCTATCTCGACATGGCGGCGGGCATTGCTGTCAACGCGCTGGGGCACGGGCATCCCAAGCTGGTCAAAGCGATCGCCGATCAGGCCGCGACCTTGATGCACGTGTCGAACCTCTACGGCAGCCCGCAAGGCGAAAGCCTGGCGCAGCGCATCGTCGACATGAGCTTCGCCGATACATTGTTCTTCACCAACTCCGGCGTCGAGGCGATCGAGTGCGCGATCAAGACCGCGCGGCGCTATCATGACGTCAACGGCAATCCCGAACGCTACAAGCTCATCACCTTCAAGAACGCGTTCCACGGCCGCTCGCTCGGCGCGATCTCCGCGACTGACCAGCCCAAGATGCGCGACGGGTTCGAGCCGCTGCTGCCTGGCTTCGACTATGCCAAGTTCAACGACCTCGAGGGCGCGCTCGCGCTGATCGACGATGAGACCGCCGGGTTCATGGTCGAGACGGTGCAGGGCGAGGGCGGGATGACCGCGGGAACGCCCGAGTTCATCAAGGGGCTGCGCAAGGCGTGCCACGAGCACGGCCTGCTGCTGATCCTCGACGAGATCCAGTGCGGTTACGGCCGCACCGGGAAGATGTGGGCATACGAGCATTACGGCATCACCCCCGACATCATGACCGTGGCGAAGGGCATCGGCGGCGGCTTCCCGCTCGGCGCGTGCCTCGCGACCGAGGAAGCGGCCAAGGGCATGGTGATCGGCACGCACGGATCGACCTATGGCGGCAACCCGCTGGCGATGGCGGCGGGCGAGGCGGTGCTCGACGTGATGCAGGAGCCGGGGTTCCTGGAGCACGTCGTCAAGATGGGTGATCGGCTGCGCCAAGCGTTCGAGCAGATGATCCCCAATCACGATCATCTGTTCGAGGAAATCCGCGGCAAGGGGCTGATGCTCGGGATCAAGATGAAGGAGCCGGCCGTCAGCCGCGACTTCGTGGCGCATCTGCGCGACAATCACGGGCTGCTGACGGTCGCCGCGGGCGAGAATGTGTTCCGCCTGCTGCCCCCGCTGATCATCGAGGAATCGCACATCGCCGAATGCGTCGAGCGGCTGAGCGAAGGCGCACGGACGTTCGGGATTCCGAGCGATGATTAGGAGTGCGAATATCCCTCT
>JBDSWC010000070.1:0-13773 GCA_039926845.1 Sphingomonas sp.
GCCGGCGCGGTCCGCGTGTCCATCGTCCAGCCCGCCGAGTAAGATGCACCCCGCCCCGCTGGTTGCGCTGGTCGGCAACCCCAATGCCGGCAAGAGCGCGCTGTTCAACGCGCTGACCGGCGCGCG
This sequence comes from Sphingomonas sp., assembly GCA_039926845.1. GTDB lineage: Bacteria > Pseudomonadota > Alphaproteobacteria > Sphingomonadales > Sphingomonadaceae > Sphingomonas. The sequence goes on from JBDSWC010000070.1 coordinate 127, forward strand.
GCAGAAAGTCGGCAACTATCCCGGGGTCACGGTCGAGCGCCACGCCGGGCGGATGACGCTCAACGACGGGCGCCCGATCGAGTTGCTCGATCTGCCCGGCACCTACAGCCTCGAACCCTCCAGCCCCGACGAGCGCGTGACCCGCGACGTCGTCACCGGCGCGCAGGCGGGCGAGCGTTTGCCTGACGCGATCATCGTCGTGGTCGATGCGTCGAACCTCGACAACCATCTGCGCTTCACGCTCCAGTTGATCGCGCTCGGACTGCCGATCGTCGTCGCGCTCAACATGATCGATCTGGCCGAGCGCGACGGATTGACGCTCGACCCTGCGGTGCTCGAACGCGAACTCGGCGTGCCCGTGATCCCGACCGTCGCGGTCCGCAAGCGCGGGATCGACGCGCTCAAGGACGCGCTCGACACGCTCGTCACCCCAGGCGCCGTCGCGCTGCGCCGCAGCGACCCGACGCTCCACGCCGACATCGCCACGCTGCAGCGCCGCGCGCGCCAGATCGCGGTCGCAGCGACCATCTCCGAAACCCCGGTGCGGCGCTGGACGCATACGTTCGATGCCGTCGCGCTGCACCCGGTGTTCGGCGTTGCGCTGTTGCTCATCATCCTGTTCGCGATGTTCCAGGCGGTATTCTTCGCCGGCGCCGCCCCCGCCGATGCGATCGACGCCGGGTTCGCGTGGCTGGAAGGCCAAGTCACCGCGATAATGCCCGACACCGTGCTGCGCTCGCTGATCACCGACGGCGCGATCGCCGGGATCGGGGCGGTGATCGTGTTCCTGCCGCAGATCCTGATCCTGTTCTTCTTTATCCTGCTGCTCGAGGCATCGGGCTATATGGTTCGCGCCGCGTTCCTGATGGACCGGGTGATGGCGAGCGTCGGGCTGTCGGGCCGCGCGTTCATCCCGCTGCTGTCGAGCTTCGCATGCGCCGTCCCCGGCATCATGGCGACGCGGACGATCGACGACGAGAAGGACCGGTTGACCACGATCCTGATCGCCCCGCTAATGACGTGCTCGGCGCGCCTCCCGGTCTACACGCTCATCATCGGCGCCCTGATCCCCAACCGGATGATCGGCGGGCTGTTCGGCCTCCAGGGCTTGGTGATGTTCGGGCTCTACGTGATGGGAGTGGCCGGGGCGTTCGTCGCCGCTTGGGTCCTGCGCCGCACCGTCACCAAGGGCGCGTCGTCGGGTTTCATGATGGAGATGCCCAAATACCAGATGCCCAATTGGCGCGACATCGCGATCGGGCTGTGGACGCGCGTCGAGATTTTCCTGAAGCGCGCCGGCACGATCATCGCGACGACCACGATCGTGCTGTGGGCGATGCTCAGCTTTCCGCAGGTGCCGAAGGGCAGCCCGGTGTCGCAGGTCAACTATTCGGCCGCGGGCCGCATCGCCAACGGGCTTGAACCGGTGTTCCGCCCGATCGGGTTCAACCGCGACATCGTCCTCGCGCTGATCCCCGCAATGGCCGCGCGCGAGGTCGCGGTCGCGGCAATCGCGACCACCTACGCGATCGACGCGCCAGAGGGCGCTGCCGGCGACCAGGCGATGAAGGCCAAGCTCCAGGCCAACTGGAGCCTTCCCACCGCGCTGGCCTTCCTGATGTGGTTCGTGTTCGCGCCGCAATGCATATCCACCATCGCGGTCACCCGACGGGAAACGAACGGGTGGAAATGGCCCGCTTTCATGGTTGGATACCTGTTCGCGCTCGCCTACATCATGGCAGGAATCACATACTGGCTGGCGATGTTCGCCGGCCTCTAAGGCAGAGGCACATCCATGGCGGGCAGCGTCAACAAGGTTATTATCGTCGGCAATCTGGGACGCGATCCCGAGAGCCGCAGCTTCCAGAACGGCGGCAAGGTCGTCAATCTGCGCATCGCGACGTCGGATTCATGGAAGGACAAGAATACCGGCGAGCGCAAGGAAGCCACCGAATGGCATTCGGTCGCAATCTTCAACGAAGGCCTCGCCAACGTCGCCGAGCGCTATCTGCGCAAGGGCAGCAAGGTCTATATCGAGGGCGCGCTCAAGACGCGCAAATGGACCGACCAGGCGGGTGTCGAGAAATATTCGACTGAGATCGTGCTTCAGGGGTTCAACAGCGTCCTGACGATGCTCGACGGCGCGCCCGGCCAGGGCGGCGGCGGTGGCGGATCGGTCGGTAGCGGGCGTGACGATTGGGGCGGCAGCACCGGCGGCGGTGACGATTTCGCCGGCGCATCGGCCGGACGTGGCGGCTCGGGCGGCGGCGGCAAGGCGGTCGGCGGCGGCGGCGGCGGGTTTTCCGACGATCTCGACGACGACGTGCCGTTCTGACGCGCCAGGCACCATATCGTCCGATAGTCGTTAGTCGGTCATGAATAGCATCACCGAGTCACTTGCCGGGTCGGGCTGGAAGATCGACCAAGCCGCGCGCGACGCGCTGATTGCCGCCTATGATCTCGAATCCTTACGCGACTCGGCAGCGCTCACGACGATTACCGATTTCGCGGCGGCGCTGTGCGGTTGTCCGGTTTCGCTCGTCAATATCGTCGAGGAACGGCGCCAAAGTTTCATCGCGCGGACCGGCTATGACGCCGCCGAGGGGCCTGTCGAAACGTCGTTCTGCGCGGTGGCGATGCACAGCGGGGACATGATGGTCGTGCCCGACGCCACCCGCGACGTGCGCTTCGCCGACAATCCGCAGGTGATCGGCGCGCCAGGCATTCGCTTCTACGCCGGGGTCACGCTGTCGACGGAGAACGGGATTCCAATCGGCTCGCTGTGCGTGATCGACGTCGAGCCGCACCCCGACGGCCTCTCGGGGCTTCAGGAACAGGGCCTGAAAACGCTTGCCGACAACGTGATGGCGCGGTTGCGCGACAGCCGTGATGCCAGCGCCTGGCGCCATGCAGAAAGCGATGCGCGGCGCGCGCTGACCGACAGCGACAGCCGTTTCCGCACGCTTGCCGACACGATGCCGCAAATGGTGTGGTCGACGCTGCCCGACGGCTTCCACGATTACTACAATGCGCGCTGGTACGAATTTACCGGCGTGCCCGAAGGGTCGACCGACGGCGAGGGCTGGAACGGCATGTTCCATCCCGACGATCAGGAGCGCGCCTGGGCGCGGTGGCGGCAATCGCTGACCAGCGGCGACCCGTACGAGATCGAATACCGCCTGCGGTATCGCGACGGCACCTATCGCTGGGTGCTCGGCCGCGCGCTGCCGATCCGCGACGGCGACGGCAGGATCGTCCGCTGGTTCGGGACTTGCACCGACATCCACGAGCAGAAACTGACCAGCGAAGAGCGCGAGATAATCAGCCAGGAGCTGAGCCACCGCATCAAGAACATCTTCTCGGTCGTGTCGGGCCTCGTCGCCTTCTCCGCGCGCGGGCATCCTGAATTTTCCGGCATCGCTGCCGACCTGCGCGACCGCATTACGGCGCTGGGCCGCGCGCACGATTTCGTCCGCCCGCATAGCCCGGCCTCGATGCCCGCGCATCACCCGAACAGCCTGACCGGACTGCTGGGCGAGCTATTCGAACCGTATCAGGTTGCGGGCCAGGAACGCGTCAAGGTCGCGGGTGACGACATCGCGATCGACGACCGCTCGGCGACCCCGCTGGCGCTGCTGTTCCACGAGCTCGCGACCAACGCGACCAAATATGGCGCGCTATCGGTCCCCGACGGCTGGGTCACCGTGACGATGAACACCGACAACGAAGCGGTCACCCTCGACTGGCGCGAACAGGGCGGCCCATCCGTTTCGCCACCGAGCGGTAGCGGCTTCGGCACGCAGTTGATGGAATTGAGCGCGGTGCGCCAGCTCGGCGGGAAGGTCGTGCGCGACTGGAAAAGCGACGGGCTCGACGTGAAGGTGACCGTCCCGCTGGCGGCGTTCAGGCGTCGCTGACGTTGCGGTCTAGCATCACGAGATCATCGTTGGCCGCCAGCGGATGTTCGCTTCCCGCAGCAAGCGCTGCGGCGGCGAGGATCGCGCGCTCGCTGAACGGCTTACGGACGTAGCCAAGCGCTTCGCAAGGCAGCGCGATCTGTCCGGGGTTGGCGGTGACGAACACCACTTTTACGCCATGCTCCCGCGCCAACGTCGCGGCGATGTCGGGGCCGGTCGGCCCGTCGCGCAAGTTAATGTCGACGAACGCGAACTCGGCCTGTGATCCCGCCGCCAAGGCGCTATCACGATCGGCCGCGATCGCCGTCACCTGATATCCGGCGTCGGTGAGGATACGTTCGAGATCGAGGGCGACGAAGATTTCATCTTCGACAATCAGCGCGGTAGGCACAGCATCTAATCCAAATCAGGGTCGCATGCATAACCGCGCAAGGGCCGATCCGTTCCTATCGATCGCCACCTGTAACGAATCTGGGTGTCGAGAGTGTGGCCAGCGCGCCACGCTCAGCGCCGCAACAGGAACACCGCATGCTCGGCGAGCAAGTTCGCCATCAACACGCTGCGGCGGCGGTCGCCCGACATGAACCACGCGCCCTCCACCGTAATTCCGCGCTCGTTCACCAAGGCGCGGAAATCGTCGATCGTGACATGGTGGATGTTGGGCGTCGCATACCACGCGACTGGCAACAGCCGCGTGACCGGCATCCGCCCGCCCCACAGCAACGACGCGCGGACACTGACATGCGCGAAGTTCGGGAACGACACGAACGCCTTGCGACCGATGCGCAGCAAATGTTCGAGCACGACATCGGGCGCGCGGGTTGTCTGCAAGGTCTGGCTGAGGATCGCATAGTCGAAGCTTTGATCGGGGTAGCCCGCCAGATCGACATCGGCGTCGCCCTGGACCACCGACAGCCCCTTGGCGACTGCGCTCGCGACATCGTCGGGGTCCAGTTCGAGCCCGCGCGCGTCGCAGCTTTGATCGTCGCGCAACGCCGCCATCAGCGCGCCGTCGCCGCACCCGACATCGAGCACGCGGCTGCCGTTGGCGACATTGGCGGCAATCACCGCGAGGTCGGGCCGCAGGCTCATGCCGCCCTCAGGAAACCATCGACCACCCGATTCAAGTCGGGCGAGTCGAGCAGGAAGGCATCATGGCCGAACGGGCTCTTAAGCTCGACGAAGCTGACCGCCGCGCCCGCCGCGTTGAGCGCGTGGACGATGATCCGCGATTCAGCGGTCGGATAGAGCCAATCCGTATCGAAGCTGACCAGCGCGAAACGCGTCGCGGTGCCCTTGAAGGCGTTGGCCAACAACCCGCCATGCTCCTCGGCGAGGTCGAAATAGTCCATCGCGCGGGTAATGTAGAGGTAGGAGTTGGCATCGAACCGGTCGGTGAAGCTCAGCCCCTGGTGGCGCAAATAGCTTTCGACCTGGAAATCGGCATCGAAGCCGAAGGTCTTTGCATCGCGCGCCTGGAGCTTGCGCCCGAACTTTTCGGTCAGTCCGGCCTCCGACAGATAGGTGATGTGCGCGGCCATCCGCGCGACCGCGAGCCCCGCCGCGGGCGCGTCGCCGGCGCCGTAATAGTCGCCGCCCGCCCATTTCGGATCGGCCATGATCGCCTGGCGCCCGACCTCGTGGAACGCGATGTTCTGCGCGGTGTGGCGCGCGGTCGAGGCGATCACCACCGCCTTGGTCACGCGCTCGGGGTATGTCGCCGCCCAGCTCAGCGCCTGCATCCCGCCCATCGACCCGCCCACGACCGTAACCTTCTCGATGCCGAGATGATCGAGCAGCGTCGCCTGCGCGCGGACCATATCGCGGATCGTGATGACCGGGAACGCCATCGCATAGGGGCACGCCGTCATCGGATTGACCGTCGCCGGCCCCGACGAGCCCATGCAGCTGCCCAGCACGTTGGCGCAAATGATGAAGTAACGCGCCGGATCGATCGGCTTGCCGGGTCCGACCATCCGTTCCCACCAGCCCGGCTTCCCGGTCACCGGATGCTCGGACGCAACATGCTGGTCGCCGGTCAGCGCGTGGCAGATCAGGATAGCGGGGCTCGCAAGGTCGCCATACGTCTCGTAGGCGATATCGACCGGCGACAGCAGCACGCCCCCGTCGAGGCGGAGCGGCCCCGGCAAGTTCACGTGGCGCGACAGGCCGAAGCGCTGATCGTCAGTCATGCGCTTGCGGTTAGGGACTGCGCCCGCGCGACTCAACCCACCCTGCGCGCCGGCGCCTTCGCCGCCATCACCGCCTGCGCCGCGAGCCGACCGGTCTGCGCGCCGCCATTCATGTAGCCGGGATAGGCATCCGACAGATGCTCGCCCGCGAAATGCACCGGGCCGGAATCGAGCGGGCGTGAGGCGATGCCATCGGTTTCGGTCCAGATCAAAGGCGCAAACTTGGTGAGCTGGCCGGGCCGGTAATTGACATAGGCGCCCTTGGTGAACGGATCGAGGTGCCAGTTGGTGCGCCGCACGGTCGGCCCGGTCGCGGCGGCCATGCCCTTGATCCCGCCCTCCGCGACCCGTGCGAACTTGAGCGCCAGCGCGTGCGGTTCGGCGGTGTCGGCGGCGAGTACTTCGCTGCCTCCGGTGAACCACGTCCACACGCTGCCCGCGCCGTTCGACGGCCGAATCCCGCCGTCCCAGCCGAGGGACGAGCCCACCGCATGATCGGTCTGCCACACCTCGCCGCCGCGCCCGACCGACGTCTCCCACGGCCGCGCGGTCGTCACCGCCTGCACCTTGCCGTTGCGGCCCAGCCCGACCTCGGCATTATACTGACGCCATAGCGACGGCAGCGGCGTGCCGAACGCGATCCGGCTGACGATCGAGATCGGCACGGCGACGATCACCGCCGATGCCAGGATCACCTCGCCGTTGGAGAAGGTCACGCGCGCGCCCGATCCAATCCTGTCGATCCGCGACGCGCGACGGAAGGTGGTGATGCGGCTGGTAAGCCGCGCCGCCATCGCCTCGATCAGCGACGAGCTGCCGCCTGCCATCAGAAAGCGTTCGTCGCTGCGGCTCAGCACGTCGATCCGCCGTCCTTCGATCGTCGGCAGGTTGAACACTAGCTCGAGCGCCGACGCCTGGTTCGGCTCGCAGCCATATTCGGTGCGCGCGGTCGCCTCCATCAAACGGCGCACCCAGGGGTCGGGCATCAGCTTGGCGTGCTTGTCGAGATAGCCGGCGAACGACATCCGATCGAGCTCGGCGGCGACCTTGGCGTAGTCCTGATCGAGCCGGACCGAATCGGCGTCGATCTGCCCCGCGATCCCGCGCAACCCCGCAACCAGCTTCGCTTCTGGCACCTCGCTCGCGCCGTCCAGGATCATCGTACGGTATTGGCCAACCTTGCGGTCGATCAGCGTCACGCCGAACTCGCGGCACAGCGCGTGCATGTCGGCATGGTCGGTGTTGACGAGCTGCCCGCCGACCTCGATCGGCGGCTGGCCCTTGATCTTCGCGGTATACATCCGCCCGCCGAGCCGCGTGCGTGCTTCGTAAAGCCGGGCATCGACCCCGGCCTTGGTGAGTTGCCACAGCGCTGACAGCCCTGCGATGCCGCCCCCGATGATCACCACCGGTGCGCCGCCGGTCGACAAGGCGCGCGCAGCGCGCGGCAAGGCGGCGGTTGCGGCGGTCGCGGCCAAGGCGAGAAGCACCTGACGCCGGGTCTGGCCGTCGCTGCCCGGGACGGGCACGGCCTCGCCGGTCGCCGCCAGATTCTCCTCACGCGCGCGTTCGAGCGCCTGCCAGAATGCCGTCGGTCCCCGCATCGTCGCTCCCCCGTTGCGGCCTCTGCATAGCGTCACACTCTTGCCAAGGCGACAGCCCCTGCGCATAGCCGCGCCCATCATGAGCGCACCCGAACCCAAACCCTGGATCATGGCGATCGCCCCCTATGTGCCGGGACGATCGACCACCGACGACGGCCGCAAGGTCGCGAAATTGTCGTCGAACGAGAACCCGCTCGGCACCAGTCCCAAGGCGCGCGAGGCGTTCCTGAGCGCGTCGATGAACCTCGAGCGCTATCCCGACGCGAGCGGCAGCGAATTGCGCGAGGTGCTCGCCGCCAAGCACGGGCTCGACCCCACGCGGATTATCTACGGCAACGGATCGGACGAAATACTCCATCTCGCCGCGGGCGCGTTCGCCGGCCCGGGCGACGAAGTGATCTTCGTCCATTACGGCTTCGCCGTGTACGAGATCGCCGCGCGGCGCGTCGGTGCGGTGCCGGTGATCGCGCCCGACAACGACTATGCGACCGATGTCGACGCCGTGCTGGCGTGCGTCAGCGACAAGACGCGGATCGTCTACATCGCCAACCCCAACAACCCGACCGGCACCTATGCCAGCCGCGACGAGATCGCGCGGCTCCACGCCGGGCTGCCGGAGCACGTGTTGCTCGTGCTCGACCATGCCTATGCCGAATATATCGAGGGCGATGCCGAGGATGGCGGCATGGCGCTGGCCGAGACCGCGTCGAACGTGCTGGTCACTCGCACCTTCTCGAAGATGTACGGCCTCGCCGCCGAGCGGATCGGCTGGGGCTATGCCTCGCCGGAGATCATCGCCGCGATGCACCGCATCCGCTTGCCCTTCTCGATCACCATCGCCGGGACGGCGGCGGCGGTCGCGGCTTTGGGCGACGTGGATTTCGTCGCGCACACCCGCGCGCACAATGCCGAATGGCGCGCCTGGTTTTCCACCGAGATCGCCAAGCTGGGCAATGCGGGCCTGCGCGCCGTGCCGAGCCAAGCCAATTTCGTGCTCGTGCTGTTCGAAGGCGCGCTGACCGCGGAGGCCGCGTACAAAGGCCTGATGGACGCGGGCTATATCGTCCGCTGGCTGCCGGGCCAGGGCCTGCCGCATGGGCTGCGCATCACGGTCGGCACCGCCGACGAGTGCCAGGGCGTCATGACCGCGCTGCGCGCAATGGTCGAGAAAGCGGGCTGATGCTCCCCTTCTCCCGCGTCACGATCATCGGACTGGGTCTGATCGGCTCGTCGATCGCGCGCGCGGTGAAACAGCATATGCCGAGCGTCCGCGTCACCGGGCACGACGCCGATCCGGGCGTGCGCGCTGCGGCGACAGCGCTCGGATTTTGCGACGACGTGACGGATACACCAGGCGCCGCGGTCACCGACGCCGACTTCGTCATCCTGTGCGTGCCGGTCGGTGCGATGCGTGCCGCGGCCGATGCGATCGTGGTCGACTTGCCGATCGACGCGATCGTGAGCGATGTCGGATCGTCGAAGGGCAGCGTACTCGCTGCACTCCAGACGGCGCTCCCCGGTATCGCAGTGGTCCCCGCGCACCCCGTTGCGGGCACCGAGCGCAGCGGCCCCGAAGCAGGCTTCGCCACGCTCTTCCACGGCCGGTGGTGCATTCTGACTCCCCCCGAAGATGCACCCGCGGGAGCAGTCGAGCGCGTCGCCGAATTCTGGCGGCGGCTCGGCGCCGAGGTCGAGACGATGGCGGCGGACCATCACGACCGCGTGCTTGCGATCACCAGCCATCTGCCCCACCTGATCGCCTACACCATCGTCGGCACCGCCAGCGACATGGAAGAGGTCACGCGCTCCGAAGTCATCAAATATTCCGCCGGCGGTTTCCGCGACTTCACGCGCATCGCCGCGAGCGACCCTACGATGTGGCGCGACGTGTTCCTGTCGAACAAGGACGCGGTGCTCGACATGCTCCAGCGCTTTTCGGAGGATCTGTCCGCGCTCCAGCGCGCGATCCGCTGGGACAAAGGCGATGAATTGTTCGACTTGTTCACCCGCACCCGCGCCGTCCGCCGCTCGATCATCGAACAGGGCCAGGACGATGCCGCCCCCGACTTCGGGCGGACGCACGACTAACCCGCCGGGTGATCCAATACGTTGATCGCCGCATGCACCCGCGCTTCTATGTCCGCGCGCGGCAGCCCCGGCGGGATCGGCTCGCCGAAGCGAAAAGTGATGGTGCCGGCGCGTTTCAGCCCCTTTTTCGGCCACAGCTCGCCGCTGTTCGACGCCACCGGCACGACCGGCAGCGCCAGCATCTTGTAGAGCCCGGCAAAACCTGATTTGAGCGGCGGTTGCTCGCCGACCTTGACCCTAGTGCCTTCGGGAAACAGCAGGATTGACCGGCCCTCGGCCAGCGCCAGTTTTGCCTGGCGCAGCATGCCGCGCAGCGCGCCTGCCGATGCCGACCGATCGATCGTGATCACGCCATAGCGCTTCGCCGCCCAGCCCCACACCGGGATGCGTTCGAACTCACGCCGCATGATGATCGCGGGCGACCCCAATTCGACCATCAGGTCGAACGTCTCGTAGGTCGACTGATGCTTGCCGGCGTAGAAGACCTGCCCGGTCGGCCGGGGCCCCTCGAACCGGCGCTGGATACCGAGCAGATAGCGCGTGCACCAGCGATGAAACAGCACCCAAAACCGCGAATAGGAAATCAGCGCGCGCTGACCGAACAACGCCGACAGCGGCACGAACAGCACGATCGGCACCGACAGGCCGTAAAATACGGTGAAAAACGCGATATTGCGTAACAGCGTCACACGCCGATCCCGGTCCACAAGGCGATGCGCCGCAGCAGCAGTTTGTTGTATTCGACGATCAGCAGGCCGAGCGGTGCCTCGCTCGTCACCCCGTCGGATACGATCGTGACATCGCTGTCGAGCGCGGCCTTCAGCTCCATGCTGGCCCGCGCCATGTGCCAGTCGGACGTCACCAGCCGCACCGATTTGTAGCCGTGCGCCTCGACCCAGTCGGCGGTCTCCTTGGCATTCGATCGTGTGTCGACCGCTTCATGGCCGAGATCGACGCAGCACGCGAACAGCGCGATCGGCGCGCGATTGGTTGCCGCCAGTTCGACTGGCCGCACGCTCGGCGCGACGCCGGTGATCAGCAACCGCTTCGCCTGATGCCGCGCGATCAAGTCGAGCCCGCGGTCGATCCGGCCCGGCGCGCCGGTCGGCACGACGATCGCGTCGGTTGTGCGCCCCTCGGTCGGACGCGGCAGCATCAGCATGAAAACCGCGAAGCCGAGCAGATACGCGAGCACTGCGATCCCGATCAAGCGACGGACCATCATTGCACCAGCCTCAACCGCCGTAGCACCGCGACTCGCGCTGCAACCGTCGCGACGATCGCGAACAACAGCGGCAGCGCCGCGAGCAACAGCCAGTCGCGGGGCGACAGCGCCGCACCGCCGACCAGTTCCGAACCGAGCCCGGACGTCTGGCGCGTAATCGCCCAAATCGCCGCCATCGCCGCGATCGTACCGATCGCACCGCCAATCACGGTGTCCAGCGCAATCCGCCGCTGAAACAGCCGCGCAACTTGGACGTCGGTCGATCCCAGGATATGCAGGATGGCGATCGTATCGCGGTGCGTCTCCAGCCCCGCGCGCGCGGTGAGCAGCACGACCGCGGTCGTCGCCGCCGCCATCAGCAGCACCAGCGCCGCCGCTCCTGCGATCATCGTCCGCATGAAGCTCGCCACCGGCGACAGCCAGCGCGACTGCGAATCGGCGCGCGCGCTCGCCGCGGCGGCGCGCACACCCTTGGCGACCAGCGCCGCCGATTCCTCGCTCGGCACACTCATGTCGACGTCGATCAGCGTCGGAATCGGCACGTCGGCATCGCCCGACACGTCGCCAAGCCAGGGTTTTAGCAATTCATCGAGCCGCGCGCGATCGACCGGTGCCGCGTGCTTGACCGCGGGCATGCCGTTCAGCGCCGCCATCACCGCCGCCGTATCGCGGTCGCGCTGCGCCGGGTCGGCAGCGACGATCTGCACCGTGAGCCGGCCGGCAAGCTGGCGGTCGAGCGCACCCGCCGCGTTGACCATGCCAAGCCCGAATGCGGCGGCGAGCACCGTCAGGAACAGCATGATCGCCATGATCCATGTCATCGCGCGCGTCCCGCTGCGCTCGTCGAGGATGCGGCGGTCGGCGGCGCCGGCGATCACATCGACGCTCATGGGGCGGGCCTCGCCGGCGGATTACGCAGCGCACCGGTCGGGTCCATCAACCGCCCGGCCTCCAGCCGCATCATGTGCGCGTTCTGGATCCGGCCGAGCAGGTGGAAATCGTGCGTGGCCACGACCACCGTCGTGCCGAGCCGGTTGAGCGATTCGAACAAATGCAGCAACCGCGCCGCCATGTCGGGATCGACGTTGCCGGTCGGCTCGTCGGCGACCAGAATTTCGGGCCGGCCGATGACGGCGCGGGCGATCGCGACGCGCTGTTGCTCGCCGCCCGACAGGGTCGGCGGGGTGGCGTGGCCGCGCTCCGACAGCCCCACCCATTCCAGCATCTCGCGCACTGGCGCCTCGATATCGCCTTCAGGCACGCCCGACAGCCGCAGCGGCAGCGCGATATTGTCGAACGCCGACAGATGCGGGACCAGTCGGAAATCCTGGAACACCACGCCGATCCGCCGCCGGAACCCGGGCAGTCGCGCACGCGGCAACGTCCCGGCATCCTCGCCAAACAAGCGGATCGTGCCTTCGGTCGGGCGCTGGGCGAGGTAGAGCAATTTGAGCAGCGACGTCTTGCCCGCGCCGCTCGCACCGGTAAGGAAATAGAAGCCGCCCGACGCCAGCGTGAAGTGCACGTCCGACAGCGTATCGCCATCGCTATTGGGATAGCGCAGCCCCACATCCTCGAACTGCACGATGTTCGCCATCTCGGCGTCGTCTACCCGCTAAACCAATGCCCCGCCACTGCCATGGCACGTAACCCGTTCATTCATCAAGGCAGGAGGCTTGCCGCTTGTCGGCACCTTGCCTAGGACTTGGTAAATGGACCCAAGGGAAGGTCCGTCGGACGGCGACATGATCCTCGAATGCAGCCAATGCCATACGCGATATCTCGTCCCAGACAGCGCTGTCGGGGCGACGGGCCGCACCGTGCGCTGCGCCAATTGCCGTTACAGCTGGTTCCAGCAGCCCCCGGGCGCGCCGCCGCTCGAGCTCGAAATGCCGGTCACGGCGCCCGTGCCCGTTCCGAAGCCCGAACCCGCGCCGGCCTACGCGGGTGCGGATCACGATTACGACGCCTTCGCGCACGAGCCGCCGTTCCGCGCGCGCCGCAATCCCGCACGACGCTGGACGATCGCCGCGGTGACCGCCGGCGCGCTGATGCTGATCGCGACGCTTGCGCTGGTGTTCGGCAACCTCCCCAACTTCGCCGCGATGCTCGGCCTGCCGCTCGGCGGCGGCGAGACCCCGCTCAAGTTCGTCAATCTGAAGAAACCTGATCGGCGCGACTTGCCCAACGGCAGCGAATTGTTCGCGATCGGCGGCCAGGTGAAGAATCCGACCGCTCAGCGCCAGTCGGTCCCCGACATCCGCGCCGAACTGCGTGATGCGTCCGACCGCTTGGTCTACAGCTGGACGATCAAGCCCGACCAGCGCACGCTCGCGCCGGGCGGCAGCATGAACTTCGACAGCGCCAAGCTCGACGTCCCGGGCAGCTCGAAAACCGTGAAGCTCAGCTTCACTGCCGCCTCCCCCGCAAACTGATTCCAACAACCGCATTGCCATCGCCGATAGTGCTTGCTAGGGGCGCTCGCCTGCCAGCCACCGGCCCGTCCGGCGGCATTCAATCACGTGCGGCCGTGGCGGAACTGGTAGACGCGCAACGTTGAGGTCGTTGTGGGCGAAAGCCCGTGGAAGTTCGAGTCTTCTCGGCCGCACCACTCAGTCCGA
>JBDSWC010000071.1:0-10388 GCA_039926845.1 Sphingomonas sp.
GCCGCGCTTCTGCGGGTTCTGTTCCATCGCAGGGACCTTCGACTTGGCCTTCTGCGGGTCGCGGCCCTTGCGGACCAGCTGGTTGATCGTTGGCATGAAGCCCTTCACCTTTGTGTTACCAGAAAAACTGGCGGTTACTTTGCCGGGAGCCTTGGAGAAAACGAAAAGGGTCCATGGGATCGGTCGATCCCCGGGACCCGCGTCTTCCGGCAGCGTTCAGCTCTCCCCAGACGGCAAAAAATGCCGGTGGAGCGGGCGCGCCTATAACCGGGGAGTCGGAAAGGGTCAACGGGGCGCGGGCTTTACGCGGTGCTAACGTGCGTCGCTTATCAGGGCGCGGTGCCGTCGTCCCCCATTCCAATCGTCCGAACCGGATTCGCGTCTGCGCGTCAAGCAGCGCGCCGGGCATGGCTGGTCCTCGCGGCCGTCGCGTTGGTGCCGGGATGGGCAGTGACACGGATTGTCCCGACCCTCGTTACCATCGACGCGCCAACGCCGGTGTCCAACGGCGCTCCCAATCTGTGGGCGATCGTGCAAGCGCTGCCTTGGATCGGCGGCCTGCCGCTCAACGGGCTGGCAATGGCGACGACGATGGGCGCTACGGCATGGCTCGCAGCGTATTTCTCAACTCGCCCGCCGCGGGGCGAAGCACTGCTATCGGCAGCCCTGCTGATCGCGCTCGTCTTGCCCGGCTTACTGCCGCAAATGCAGCCGCACGACTTCCTGCTTGCGGTCGCGCTGAGCGTGGCCCTGGCGATCCGACAGCGGGAGGCCGCGATCGCCGCGCTCATCATGGGCGGCTGGCTATCGGCAATCTTTCTGTCGGCCGCACTCGGCACCGTCCCGATCATGGTTGCCACTTTATTGATTGCCCGTCCGTTCCTCGCCTCGCCAGCCAATGACAACGGCTTGCCGCTTAATCCGGTTGCGGCCTATCCGGGCTGACCCCGGTCGCTGTTAGGATCGTCCGCGAATCGGGGAATCGCGACGAGAGGGGTCATCCATGTTCAACAAGCGCGACGACGCACCGGCGTCTTCGACCTATCAACCGGTAACTGCGGCCAAGCGGACCACACCCGGTGGATTTTCAGTGATCGGCCCCGATATCCAGATTACCGGTAATGTCCGCGCGACCGCCGATTTGCATGTCGAAGGCCGGATCGAGGGCGACCTCGACTGCGGCAATCTGGTGATTGGACCCGAGGCGGTGGTGAACGGCCAGGTCCGCGCCGAAAGCGCGCGCATCGCCGGCACGATCGAAGGATCGGTCGCCATCCGCCAATTGGTCGTCGAAGCGGGTGCGCGCATTACCGGCGATGTGGAATATGAAAGCGTCTCGCTGGAAAATGGCGCGCATATCGACGGCCGCATGAAGCACGCCACGCTCAAGCCCGCCGCGATCGCCGCGCCCGTCCCTGCGATCGGCGGGCCGAAGGAACTCAAGATGTTCGACGCCGCGACCGAGCAGGCAGCGTAGCAGCCGCCATGCCCGACTGGACGCCGCCGATGGACGGGGGCTGCCGCTGCGGCAAGGTCCGCTTGCGCATCACCAAGCCGCCGATGATCACGATGCTGTGCCATTGCACCGGCTGCCAGCACATGAGCGCCAGCGCCTTTTCGACGACGATCATCGTGCCGACCGACGGTTTCGAGGTTACCCAAGGCGAGGCGGTGATCGGCGGAATCCACGGCGACCAGGGCCAACACAACCATTGCGACTGGTGCAAGAGCTGGCTGTTCACGCGGACGTCCCCGACATGGGGTTCGTCAACGTCCGCGCGACGATGCTCGACGATCCGTCATGGTTCGTGCCCTTCGCCGAGGTGTTCACCAGCAAGGCGCTGCCCTGGGCGATCGCCGGCGCGCCGCACGCCTATGACAAATTCCCGCCGATGGAGGACTATCAGAAGCTGATCGGCGCGTTCGCGGCGAGCTAGGCGATCTTGCGGCCGAACGTTGGGCGAACACCGGTCGAAGGTACGCTAATCGGTTCTCCAGCCGCGACGGTCTGGGACTCCTCCCCCGCCTCTGCCTTGCGCGCCAGATAGCGGGCTAAGGCGGCGTCGGCGTCGAATGCTTCTTCTTCCGGCACGTTCACGGCTAAACGCGGCTGTGCGCCGGGCTTGGGCGGGGGCGTGCCGACGAGCTTCAATATCCTGAGGAGCAGCGGCACGCAGAAAAGCAAGCCGATCGCCCCGAGCCCAAGCACCGTAGGGCCAAGACCTATCGCCGCCACGCCCTGCACCGACCCGCCGACACCCGCGAAATAATAGATCATCGCGCCGCAATACGCGATCGGCACCAGTGCCGCGATCAGCGCCCCTGCGCCTTTCATCGATCCCATGTCCGCCTCCCAGCGAAAGGTGCAGGATGACGGAAAACGGGTAATAAACCCCTAACGGGCGCTCGTTACCGGCAGGGTACCAGCACAACCTTCTCGCGCGGCGCGCTTGAGACGGTATAGATCCGCTCGGCCGGAAATTTCACGCGCAGCCCGGTCTTCGGCAAGTCGAAGTCGTAGACGCCGCCCTTCAGCCCCGCCATCCGCCCGCCGCACACCGACTTCCCCAGCGCCAGGAAACCCACCGCCAGCCCCTCGCCCATGCTGCCTGTCCAACGCCCCGCGCGCACGCTGACCGGACCGGGATGATATCTGCCGGGGCGCGGCAGGACATATTCGACCCATTGCCGCTTGATCCCGGTCTCGCGCTCCTCCGACGGCAGCTGGTGCATCTGATACGGCATCGGCCGTGTCACGAACCACCCCATCACCGCGCGCGCGATGGCGGTCGTCCCGCCGGACGGCACGTCGCTCACGTCGATGACGACCGGCGCCTTCGCCGCCACATTGGCCATCGCCGCGTCGAAGGCCTTGATCGTGTCGAGATTCCCGATCGAATTGTTGAACCGGATCGTCGTAACACCCCTTGCGCTGGTCACCGTCAGCGCGGGGCGATCGGGTTGGTCCTTGTAGAGACTATCCATCGTCAGTGTCCGCTCGCCGTTGGGCCCGGCGAAGGTCAGCACGCGCGCCCGGTCGCGCCGCCCGGTCGCGATCACTCGCGCAGCAAAGGGCGCGCGTTCGCCGACCGGTTGCAGCCCCAACCGCAACCAGAACGCCGCGACCGCGGCGTCGATCGGCTGCCCGTCGGCCTCCACCAGCCGCTCGCCCGCGCGAACGCCGGCCTTTGCCGCGACACTGCCGTCCTTGACCGCATCGACGACATAGGCGTCGCCGTTCTTCACGATCCAGATGTCGGCATAGCTCGGCACGATGCCCCAATCGTCCTTGAACGAGGCGCCCGTCAGCGCGTGGTGATCGGCCAATGCGGCGATCATGTCCTCTGCGTAGTGAAGCAGCGAATCGCGATCGCGCACCGCGTCGCGCTCGGCGTTGAGTTGCGGCGACGAGGGCACCACGCCGCCGGGCAGATCGTCCAGATAGGCGTAATTGTCGCGGATCAGCCCTTCGATCGCCTTCGCGTCCGACGCATAATCATCGGCGCTGAACTTATCCGCGGGCGCGGCCCCGATCAGCAGCAGTACCGGCGCGAGTGCCAGATATTTGATCACGGCAATTCCCCTCCCCCGGCAATGTCCGTCGCTAGATATGGATCACCCGCCCGTACGCGGCGAGCACGCTTTCGTGCATCGCTTCGCTGATCGTCGGGTGCGGAAACACCGTTTCCATCAACTCGGCCTCGGTGGTCTCCAGCGTCTTGCCGACGACATAGCCCTGGATCATCTCGGTCACTTCGGCGCCGATCATGTGCGCGCCCAGCAGTTCGCCGGTCTTGGCGTCGAACACCGTTTTTACGAACCCCTCGGGCTCGCCCAGCGCGATCGCCTTGCCGTTGCCGATGAACGGGAAGGTACCGACCTTCAGCTCGTAGCCCGCTTCCTTCGCCTTCGCCTCGGTCAGCCCAACGCTGGCGATCTGCGGGTGGCAATAGGTGCAGCCCGGGATGTTCAACGGGTCCATCGCGTGCGGGTGCTTGCCCGCGATCGCGTCGACCGCGATCACGCCCTCGTGGCTCGCCTTGTGCGCGAGCCAGGGCGGCGCGGTGATGTCGCCGATCGCGTAGAGCCCGTCGACGTTGGTCTTACAGTCGGGTCCGGTCTTCAGGAACCCGCGGTCCATCTCGACGCCCAGCGCCTCAAGCCCGATATTCTCGGTGTTGGGCACGATGCCGATCGCGACGATGACGTGGCTGAATTCGGACGTCGTGGCCTTGCCGTCCTTGTCCTTGATCGTCGCCTTGACCCCGGTCGCGCCGACCTCGAGCTTGTCGACGCCGGCCTTGGTCATGATCGTCATGCCCTGCTTCTTCAGCGCCTTTTCGAGGAAGGCGGAAACGTCGGCATCCTCCACCGGGACCAGCCGATCGAGCATCTCGACCACGGTCACCTCGGCGCCCATGTCCTTGTAGAAGCTGGCGAACTCGATTCCGATCGCGCCCGATCCGATCACCAGCAGCTTGGTCGGCATTTCCGGCGGCACCATCGCGTGGCGATAGGTCCAGATGCGCTTGCCGTCGGCGGGCGTGCCGGGCAGGTCGCGGGCGCGGGCGCCGGTCGCGACGATGATGTTCTTCGCGGTCAGGACTTCCTTGCCCTTGTCGCCGGCCACCTCGAGCTTGCCGCCGCCGAGCAGCTTGCCGGTGCCCATATGCACCGTGATCTTGTTCTTCTTCATCAGGTGCGTGACGCCCTGGTTGAGCTGTTTCGCAACCCCGCGCGAGCGCTTCACAACGGCATCGAGATCGGCCGAAATCTTCTCCGCGGCCAGCCCGTAATCCTTGGCGTGCTGCATGAAATGAAAGATCTCCGCCGAGCGCAGCAGCGCCTTGGTCGGGATGCACCCCCAGTTGAGACAGATTCCGCCGAGCAATTCGCGCTCGACGATCGCGGTCTTCAGCCCCAGCTGCGCCGCCCGGATCGCCGCGACGTAGCCGCCGGGCCCGGAGCCGAGGACGATGAGGTCGTAGGTTTCAGCCATTGTTAATATCCATTGAACCGGAGACAGAGGCATTTACGGTCAAGCATTCGAGCGCCGAAGCTACATCGCCCAACCGAACGCCAATATATTCAAGCGCGCCCATATTGTTCGCTGGCCCATCGAAACCAATCTGGCCAACCTTATTAGCCAGCCGTTCGTGTTCGCGAGCGAGGGCCATGAGTGCGAACGCAATAGCGAATTGGCCGTCCCCAGCCCTCGCTTTATCTTCGAACACGTCCTCGATTGCCTTAGCCATCAAAGTATCTCCAAGCTTCTCAAAGCTATTTCTGAATTCCGACAAACACGAACCGCCCCTCGGCGACCTTGGCGACTGCTTCACCATGCCGGTCGCGCTTCCAAGCCTGGGTCGCGATGGTCATCGAGGTATTACCCTTGCTCGCCACCTCGGCCCAGACCGACAGCTCGTCGCCGATCGCGGCGGGCGCCGTGAATTTGAAGCCGTCTGCGGCCACTACCGGCGCGCGCTTGCCGGTCAGCCGCGACGCGAGGCTGCCGCCCGCGAGCGCCATCTGGCCGAACAGCCAGCCGACGAACGCGCTGCCATAGGGATTGGCGTCCGCCGCCATCACCGTCACGCGGATATCGGGCATGCGGTCGGGCGGCACGTCGCTCATTCGGGCGTCACCGCGCGCGGTTTGCGGTCCGCGTCGATCGCGACGAAAGTGAAATGCGCCTCGGTCACGCGGCGGAACGCATCGCCATGACGATCGCGTGCCCAGGCCTGGACGGCGATCGTCATCGACGTGCGCCCGACCTTGACCAGTTCGGCATAGACCGAGACCTCGTCGCCGATATGCACCGGCGCGTGGAACTGCATCCCGTCCATCGCGATCGTGACCGCGCGGCCATGCGAATGCCGCGCCGCGATCAGCCCGGCCGCCGAATCCATCAGGCTCATCAGCCAGCCGCCGAAAATGTCGCCATAGGCGTTGGCATCGGCCGGCATTGCGGTAACGCGGATCGACGGTTCGCGGTTGGGAGGCGTCTCAGTCATCGGCGCCATGCCGCTCGCGTAGCCGGTCGGTACGCCACGAACGCCAAAACGGATCGAACCCAAGCGCGACGACGACCGCGATCGACACCCAGCCGACCGGCCAGATCGTCGCGGCGCCCTGCGGGTAGCTCCACGCCGCGCCCCAGGCGATCAGATACGTCACCCCTGCGCTCGCAAGCATGTAGCAGAATTCGGCGATGGTCCGCCCCGACATGGCTTTACGCCAACATGCCCAGCGGGTTCTCGATCAGCGCCTTGAACGCCTGCATCAGCTCGGCGCCATCCGCCCCGTCGATCGCGCGATGATCGAAGCTGGCGGTCGCCGACATCACGGTCGCCACGCCCAACGCATCGTCGATCACGTAGGGCCGCTTCTCGCCCGCGCCAATCGCCATGATCATCCCTTGCGGCGGGTTGATGACGGCCTCGAATTGCTTGATCCCGAACATGCCCATGTTCGACAGGCTGGCGGTGCCGCCCTGATATTCCTCGGGCTTGAGCTTGTTGTCGCGTGCGCGCGCCGCGAGGTCCTTCATTTCGGTCGAGATCGCGGCGACGCCCTTGGTGTTGGCGCTCGCGATGATCGGGGTGATCAGCCCTGACGGAGTCGATACCGCGACCGAGATATCGGCGCGGCTGAACGAGATCAACTGATCGGGCGTGAACATCACGTTGCACTTGGGCACCTGGATCAGGCTGGCGGCCAGCGCCTTGATGATCAGATCGTTGACCGACAGCTTCACGCCGCGGCTTTCGAGGCTCTTGTTGAGGTCGCCGCGCAGCTTGAGCAGCGCGTCGAGCCGGATATCGACCGTCAGATAGATGTGCGGAACGGTCTGCTTCGACTCGGTCAAGCGGCGCGCGATCGTCTTGCGGACGTTCGACAGCTTGGTCGCCTCGTGCGGGATGTCCGGGATTGCCGCCGGCTTGGCAGGAGCGGCCGGCGTAGGGGCTTCGGCGGCCGATACCGTGCCGGTCTGCGCGGGCGCCGCGCCGGGCTTGGCGCCCTCGACGTCGGCCTTGACGATCCGGCCGTTGGGCCCCGAGCCGCTCAGCGCCGAAATCTCGACGCCCTTCTCGGCAGCAAGACGGCGCGCGAGCGGCGATGCTTTGACGCGATCGCCCGATGTTGCGGGCGCGGGAGTCGGTGCGGGTGCAGGCGCTTGCTTCGCCTCTTCCTTCGGTGCCTCGGCTTTCGGCTCTTCCTTCTTCGGCGCAGGTGCGGCCTTCGCCGCACCGGCATCCTCGCCCTCGCCCGCTAGGATCGCGATCACCGCGCCGACCTTCACGTTGTCGGTGCCCTCGGGCACGACGATCTCGGCGATGACGCCCTCGTCGACCGCTTCGAATTCCATTGTCGCCTTGTCGGTCTCGATCTCAGCCATCAAATCGCCCGACTTGACCGTGTCGCCCGACTTGACCAGCCACTTGGCCAGCGTCCCCTCCTCCATCGTCGGCGACAGCGCGGGCATTTTGATCTCGATCGGCATTCTTCGTCCTCTGACATCGTCCTGGGGGAGGCGGACCGTTCGTCCACCGCTTTCGCCCTGCCCATCGCGCGGGTCAAGACCGACCGCTTGCGCGAACCGCAGTTCCACGCCACCTAATCGCGGCGGAGGGCATAGATAATGCGCATCTACCTGGTGGTGATCGACGACACGCCGGAAGCGGAGGTCGCACTGCGCTTCGCCGCACGCCGTGCGGTCAAGACCGGCGGCGGGGTCGAGATCCTGGCGCTGATGCCGCCGCAGGAGTTCATCGCATTCGGCGGCGTCCAGGCGACGATCGAGGCGGAAGCGCGCCAGCACGCCGAAGCGTTGGTCGCGGGCGCGGCGGGAACGCTATTCGAGGAGTCGGGGTTGAAACCCGCGATCACCGTCAAGGAAGGCGACGGGCCTAAGATCATCCACGAGATGATCGAAGCCAACCCCGACATCGCCGCGCTGGTCCTCGCCGCGGCGGCGAGCGGCGCGCCGGGTCCGCTCGTCGCGCATTTCGCCGGCGCAGATGCGGGCAAGATGACCGTGCCGATCATGATCGTGCCGGGGAGCCTGGACCGCGAGGGAATCGACCGGCTCAGCTGAGCGGCACTAGCGCTGCTCGTTGCGGCGATCCAATCTTCCGCAATCGGCCCTTGTCCTAAAACGAACCGCCCGCCGCCAAGGGAGAGGCGACGGGCGGCTTCCCCCTTCCCAGGGAGAAGGCGTTAGCTGCCGCGGATCGGCGCCGGCGCGCAGGTGCAGCGCGGCTTCGGCCGCGGCCGCCACTTGCGAACCGGCTTGCGCCAGACGCGCCTGGCGACGTAGCTGCGCTCCTCGATATAGGTTGTGGTGGTCGTCGTGGTGGTCACCGCGCCCGGCATTGTCACGGTCACCACCGAACCCGGCGAGACGTAATAGGTCTCGCCGTAGGGAATTCGCGGCATCGGGCCGGACGCATAACCGCCGCCGGCATACCCGCCGCCGGTCGAGTAAGTGTAGGTCGTGGTCGACGACGAATTGCCGTAACCGGGCGCCGGATAGGAGGCGCCGTAACCGGGGCCGCCCTGCGGCGGCGGCGGGTAATCGGCATAACCGCCGGCACCCGCATTATCCTCGTCATAGGCGTAGCCGCCCTGATACCGGTCCCAATCGACGTTGCCGGTCGAGTCATAGACGGTGCCATATTGATCGATCAGCACCGCATCGTTGTAATAACGGCTCCAGTAATAGCCCGCGGGTGGCGCGCCCAGGCCGTAAAGCTGCCAGTCGCTGATGATATAATTGGGCGAAACCCAGTAGCTCGGCAGGCGCTTCCCGCGCTTGACGCGGGTGTAGCCGTTCCAGCCGCCCGGCGCTTGTACGCCCGCCCACCAGAAGCCGCCGATCCGGCTGCCCCAGCGGCTGCGGCCGTTGCGCTGCCAATTGCCGTTATTGCCGCCCCGCCACTGGCCGCCGTTCCAGCCGCCCTGGTTGGGGCGCGGCATCGGTTGGGGATTCGTCCGCGGCTGGCCGCCTTGCCAACCGCCCGCGCGGGGCATCGGCTGGCCTTGCGGCACCGGCATCGGATTGGGCATCGGCATCGGCATCGGGCGCTGACCACGAGGCCCGAGTCGCTGCGCGTCCGCGGCCGTTCCGCCGAACGCCATTGTCGCCACAATCGCAGCGATCGTGAGGCTTCGCATGGTTAACACTCCCTGTTCCGCCCGGGCGCCGTTAACCAACGCCACTCGAACCGTCATGGCCAGTGTTACCAAAAGTCGCAGTTTTCCGCCAGTTTGGGCGCGGTTCGAATCACGTCCCGTTCTGGGTCGCGATTCAGCGGTTAACCCTGTCGCTTAACATTCGCGCGATCGCCTCGATCCCGGCTGCGTCCTCGGCGTCGAACCGCGCAGGCGTCGGGCTGTCGAGATCGATCACCGCGATCACGCGATCGCCGTCGAGGATCGGCACGACCAGTTCGGACCGGCTGGCGGCGTCACACGCGATGTGACCGGGGAACGCATGAACGTCCTCGACCAATTGCGTCGCCCGCGAGGCGGCGGCGGTGCCGCACACGCCCTTGCCGATCGGGATGCGGATGCACGCCGCCTTGCCCATGAACGGGCCGAGTACGAGTTCGTCGCCAATGTTCCGATAGAAACCAACCCAATTGAGGTCGGGGAGATACTCCCACAGGATGGCCGCGGCGTTGGCCATGTTGGCGATCGCATCGGGCTCACCCGCGGTGATCGCGTCGATCGCGGCGAGCACGTCGCGATAGAGGTCGGGCTTGGATTCCGAAGCGACTTCAAAGGCGTACATCTCTTTCCTTCCGTCACCCGGAACTTGCCTCAGGGATCATCGTGCAGCAAGCGCGACCGTCATTTGTGGCGTGATGGACGCTGAAAACAAGTTCAGCATGACGGAAACAGCTACTCCAGCCTCACCTTGCCCCGCCCAGCCTTCACCGAACTCCGCCCCTTCTTCTCGTCGACGCGTCGCGCCTTGGCCGCCTTGCTCGGTCTGGTCGGCCGGCGTTTCTTCGGCACGATCGTCGCTTCGCGGATCAAATCGAGCAGCCGGTCGCGCACTTCCTGTCGGTTGAGCAATTGCGACCGCGCACCTTCGCTGCGCAGAATTAGCACGCCGTCGTTCGTCATCCGCGACCCGGCGAGCGACGCCAGCCGGACTTTCACCGCCTCGGGCAGATTAAGCGAGCCGACTACGTCGAAGCGCAGGATCACGGCACTGTCGGTGGTATTGACGTGCTGCCCCCCGGCGCCGCCCGAGCGCGTGAAGCTTTCGTCCAATTCGTCGCTGTCGATGCTGATCGAGCGCGTGACCGGGATCATCGGCATGCGTCGTTCCTACGCGTCCCCGAACCCGGCCTTGACGAACCGCTCGGGCAGCGGCG
>JBDSWC010000072.1:0-48804 GCA_039926845.1 Sphingomonas sp.
GGCCGACCTCAAGCTGCCGCCGTCGATGGGCTGTATCGTCCGCACCGCGGGTCTCCAGCGCACCAAGGTCGAGATCAAGCGCGACTTCGATTATCTCGCGCGATTGTGGGACGGCATCCGCGAGGAAACGCTCAAGTCGGCCGCACCGGCCGTGGTATACGGCGACAGCGACCTGCTGAAGCGCGCGATCCGCGACATCTACAACAAGGATATCGACGAGGTGATCGTCGAGGGCGACGAGGGCTATCGTCAGGCCAAGGAGTTCATGAAGCTCCTGATGCCGAGCCATGCGCGCAAGGTGAAGCATTACAGCGACCCCGTGCCGCTGTTCCAGCGCGCCGGCGTCGAAGAGCAATTGTCGGCGATGTACAACCCGGTCGTCCAGCTCAAGTCGGGCGGCTATCTGGTGATCAATCCGACCGAGGCGTTGGTGTCGATCGACATCAACTCGGGCCGATCGACCCGCGAGCATTCGATCGAGCAGACCGCGACCGCGACCAACCTGGAAGCTGCGGCTGAGATCGCGCGCCAGTTGCGGCTGCGCGACATGGCGGGTCTCGTCGTCATCGACTTCATCGACATGGACAACAATTCGAACGTCCGCAAAGTCGAGAAGGCGATGAAGGAGGCGCTGAAGAACGACCGCGCGCGCATCCAGGTCGGCCGCATCTCCGGCTTCGGTCTGATGGAAATGAGCCGCCAGCGGCTGCGTACCGGCGTGCTCGAAGCCTCCACCCGTCAGTGCCCGCATTGCGAGGGCACGGGCCTCGTCCGCACCGCATCGTCGGCGGGCTTGTCGGCGTTGCGTTTAATCGAGGACGAAGCCGCGCGCGGTCGTGGTTCGATCCTGACGCTGCGCGCGTCGCAGGAAGCGACGATCTACGTGCTCAACAAGAAGCGCGCCGACATCGCGGAGATCGAGGATCGCTATGGCGTCCACGTGGTCATCCTGCCCGATGGCGAGACCGAAGGCGCGCGCATGGCGGTCGAGGCAAGCGGCCCGCCGCCCGCTTACCAGCCCAA
This sequence comes from Sphingomonas sp., assembly GCA_039926845.1. Taxonomy (GTDB): domain Bacteria; phylum Pseudomonadota; class Alphaproteobacteria; order Sphingomonadales; family Sphingomonadaceae; genus Sphingomonas. The sequence goes on from JBDSWC010000072.1 coordinate 1,024, forward strand.
GTTCGAAGCGGTCGTCGAGGAAGAGGAAGACGATTTCGTCGAGGACGAGATCGACGAGGAAATCGAGGACGAGGCCGACGAAGGCGACAATGACGGTGAGCGTCCGCAGCGCGGCGCGCCGCGCGAGCGGTCGTCCGAGGACGACAGCGACGCTGGTCGCAAGCGCCGCCGTCGCCGTCGCGGCCGTCGCGGTCGTGGCCGGCCCGAGGGCGAAGAAGGTGGCGACGACAGCGTTACGCAGCAGCCTGAAGGCGAAGCTGGCGAAGAGAGCGAAGAGGGCGAAGGCGCTCCCGAGCGCGTGACCGCGGACGAGGATGGCGAGCCGCGCCGCACCCGCGGCCGTCGTCGTGGTCGTCGCGGTCGCCGCGGTGACGGCAACGGCGATGTCGCACCGTCGGTCGACGAAGCCGATGCCGGCGATGCTGGTGCAGTGGTCGCGACTCACGCCAACCCCGACGTGCCGGTCGCGGTCGAGCCCGACGCCGACGAAGCGGAGGCCGCGCCCAAGCGGTCGCGCCGCCGTCCTCGCGCCCGTGCTGCCGACGAGGCCAAGGCTCCAGCCCCGGTTGTCGAAGCGGCGCCAGAGCCTGAAGCGGAAATCTCGGCCAAGCCCAAGCGGTCGCGCAAGAAGGCTGAGTCCGTCGCCGAAGAGCCGACGCCGGTTGAAGCCGTCGCCGAGGAACCGGCCGCCAAGCCGAAGCGCACGCGCAAGAAGACCGAGCCCGCTCCCGCGGCGGCAAACGACGCCGGCGAAGCCGTGGCCGCGCCCGCATCCGACGGAGCGGCGCCGACCGACGACGCGGCGGGAGTTGACGAGAACGGCGAACCGCGCCGCGGGGGCTGGTGGCAGCGCACCTTCGGCGCGTAACGATCGATCGCCCTGCGCTTCATGGCGGGTTCACTCGCCGGGGCGCAGGGCGGCCGTCGCATTGATCGCGGGCGCAAAGGGACGGATAGTCGGCATATGAAGCGTTACGTCGCGATTTTCGCCGCCATGATGCTGATCTGGGTGCAGCCGGCGCGCGCGCAATCGATCCTGCGCGATGCCGAGACCGAGGCTCTGTTCAAGGACATGTCGCGGCAGATGATCATCGCCGCCGGCCTGTCCCCCAACAATGTTCAGGTCGTGCTGATCAACGACGATTCGATCAACGCCTTCGTGGCCGGCGGGCAGACGGTCTACATCCATTCGGGGCTGATCGCGGCGGCCGACAACGCCAACCAGGTCCAGGGCGTGATCGCGCACGAGCTCGGCCATATCGCCGACGGCCACGTCGTGCTCGCCGATGCCGGATATAAACCGGCGATGGGCATCTCGATCCTGTCGATGGTGCTGGGCATTGCCGCCGTTGCATTGGGCGCAGGCGAAGCAGGCGCGGGGATCTTCGCCGCCGGGCAGCAGGCCGCGCTCGGCAAGGTGCTCGCCTTCACCCGCGTCCAGGAATCGACCGCCGATGCGACCGGCGCCAAATTCCTCCGCGAGGCGGGGATCAGCGGCAAGGGCATGCTGCAGTTCTTCAAAAAGCTGGCCAACGAAGAATACAGCTACGGCATGGCCAACATCGATCCCTATGCCCAGACCCACCCGCTGTCGAACGAGCGCGTCGCGTCGCTGACCGCCGATCTCAAGGCATCACCCGCCTGGAACAGCCCGCCCGACTCGGCGCTGGAGGAGCGCTTCAAGCGCGTGAAGGCCAAGCTGGCAGGATACGTCCAGCCCTATGCGCGGACGCTCAACGATTATCCCGAGGGCGATAACTCGATCTATGCGCGTTATGCCCGCGCCTATGCGTGGCACAAAGCGGGCTATCCCGACAAAGCCGATGCCGAGACGCTGGCGCTGATCGCGGCGCGCCCGCACGACCCCTATTTCCTCGAAATTCGCGGTCAGATCCTGCTTGAGGCGGGGCGGCCCATCGATGCAATCGCACCGCTCAAGGAAGCGAGCGAGCTGACTCGTTACGACCCGCTGATCGTCACCACCTACGGCCATGCGTTGATCGCGACCGAGGATAAATCGAACTACGCCGAGGCCGAACGCGTGCTGCGAATCGCGGTCAACAAAGACGACGACAATCCGTTCGCCTGGTACCAGCTCGGCACCGTCTACGAGCTCAAGGGCGACACCGCGCGTGCCATGCTCGCCACCGCCGAGCGCGCCAGCATGACCGGCGACATGCGAACCGCCGTCTACAGCGCGCGCGGGGCGATGGCCTCGCTGCCGCCCAACACGGCCGACTGGATCCGCGCGCAGGACATAGCGCTGACCGGCCAGAACCAGCTCGACGATCAGAAGCGCAAGAAGAAATGATGCAATCCCTGTCGTCGCGCGCCCCGCTTCCTTTGGTCGCGGCCGCCGCCGCGTTGCTCGGCGCGGGCGGTACTTGGCTGGTGTCGCATGGAACCGGCGGCAGTCAGGTCCGCGAGTATCTGCTCACGCATCCCGAAGTCATCCCAGAGGCGATGCAGAAGCTGCAGGAGAAGTCGAACGCCAAGACCATCGCCGCCAATCGCGCCGACATCCTGACGCCCGTGGGCAGCGCCTGGGCGGGCAATCCGAACGGCGACGTCACCGTGGTCGAGTATCTCGATTACAATTGCGGCTATTGCCGCGCGACCTTGCCGACCGTCGACCAGCTGATCGCCGCCGACCCCAAGGTGAAGGTGATCTACCGCGAGCTCCCGGTGCTCAGCCTGGAGAGCGAAACCGCGGCACGCTATGCGATCGTCGCCGGGCGCCAGGGCAAGTATCGCGCGCTCCACGCCGCGCTCTACGCCGGCGGCCCGCTGACCGAGGCGAGCATGGACAAGGCGCTCGTTACCGCAGGGCTCGACCCCGCGCAGGTCAAGGCCGAAGCGAAGTCTGCGTCGGTCGAGGCGGCGATCAAGACCAACCTGTCGCTGATGCGCCCGTTGGGCATAACCGGCACGCCGACCTGGGTGATCGGCGACCGCGTCGTCTCCAGCGTGATGAGCCTGGAGGCCATGCGCGACGCGGTCGAGGCGGCGCGCGCGAAATAGCGCCGCGCGGTTGCGCAGTACTGCACCCCTCCCCATCTTGCGCGCTCAAGGGGACTGCATGACCGAACCGATCTTATCCGTCCGCGGCGTATCGAAAACCTATGCCTCGGGCGTCCACGCGCTCCACGCGGTCGATCTCGACATCAACAAGGGCGAGATCTTCGCTCTGCTCGGGCCGAACGGCGCGGGCAAGACGACGCTGATCAGCATCATCTGCGGGATCGTCACGCCGTCGACCGGCACGATCACCGTCGGCGGCTTCGACGCGATCCGCCAGCCCAAACGCGCGCGCAAGCAGATCGGGCTCGTCCCCCAGGAACTCGCCACCGACATGTTCGAGACGGTCGAATCGACCTGTCGCTTCAGCCGCGGCCTGTTCGGCTACCCGCCGCATTCTGACCATATCGACGACGTGCTCCGCGACCTGTCACTCTACGACAAGCGCAAGTCGAAGATCATGGAACTATCGGGCGGGATGAAGCGCCGCGTGCTGATCGCCAAGGCGCTGAGCCACGAGCCCGACATCCTGTTCCTCGACGAGCCGACCGCGGGCGTCGACGTCGAGTTGCGCCGCGACATGTGGAAACTGGTCCACAAGCTGCGCGCCAAGGGCACGACGATCATCCTGACCACGCATTACATCGAGGAGGCCGAAGAAATGGCCGACCGCGTCGGCGTCATTTCCGGCGGCAAGCTGTTGGTCGTCGACGAGAAGGCCGCGCTGATGAAGAAGCTCGGCAAGCGCGAGCTCGACGTGTCGCTCAACGAGGCGATGATGGCGATTCCTGCGGAACTCGGCGAGTGGGACTTGAGCCTGCAGAACGATGGCAAGACGCTGCGCTATGTGTTTGATGCGCAGGCCGAACGCACCGGCATTCCGTCGCTGCTGCGCAAGCTCGCCGACCTCAACGTCGGCTTCAAGGACCTCGAAACCTCGAAATCGAGCCTCGAGGACATTTTCGTCGATCTGGTCAAGGAGGGCGGCAAATGAACCTCCACGGCGTCTATGCGATCTATCGCTTCGAAATGGCGCGCGCTTTGCGCACTTTGTGGCAGAGCCTTGTCACCCCTGTGATCACCACCAGCCTCTATTTCGTCGTGTTCGGCGGCGCGATCGGATCGCGGATAAATCAGGTCGGTGGGGTAGGTTACGGCAGCTTCATCGTGCCCGGTCTCATCATGCTGTCGCTGCTCACGCAATCGATCAGCAATGCGTCGATCGGCATCTACTTCCCCAAATTCACCGGGACGATCTTCGAACTGCTGTCGGCGCCGATCAGCTCGATGGAGTTGGTTATCGGCTATGTCGGCGCGGCGGCGACCAAGTCGGTGATCCTCGGCTTGATCATCCTCGCGACCGCCGCGGCATTCGTGCCGATCCCGATCGCGCACCCCTTCGCGATGGTCGCGTTCCTGATCCTGACCAGCCTGGCGTTCAGCCTGTTCGGTTTCATCATCGGGGTCTGGGCCAAGGGGTTCGAGCAGCTGAATTTCGTCCCGGCGCTGCTGATAACCCCACTCACCTTCCTGGGCGGCGCGTTCTACTCGATCGACATGCTACCCCAGCCGTGGCGCACGGTCAGCCTGTTCAACCCCGTGGTCTATCTGGTCAGCGGGTTCCGCTGGACCTTCTTCGACAAGGGCGACGTGCCGGTCGGCATCAGCTTGGCCGCCACCGCCGCGTTCCTGGTGGTGTGCCTTGCGGTGATCGCGTGGATTTTCCGGACCGGATATCGGCTGAAGAACTAGGTTACATCACCGGAAGAACGATCTTCGAACCCGAACACACCCGCTGCGTCGCCTTGACGAAGTCACTCGGCTTGGCGCGCATGATATTGGGCACGAAGGTCTGCGGGTTGCGGTCGATCACCGGGAACCAGCTCGACTGGATCTGCACCATGATCCGGTGGCCCTTCTTGAACACATGGTCGTGATCGCGCAGCGGCACGTCCCAGGCAATCACTTTGTCGGGGGTCAGCGCTTGCGGATTGGTGTCGCTGGCCAGGAACCGCCCTCGCCGCACGTCCATCGCGATCGGTAGCTGATAGCCGTTGAGCGTCTTCGCATAGTCGCCAAGCGCCCAATTGGTCTTGCTGGTATCGATATAGTCGTCGGGCAGCACATCGATCAGCTTGACGACGAAATCGCTGTCGGTGCCGCTGGTCGATGCCATCAGCTTCGCCGCGATCTCGCCCGTCACCGTCACGTCGGCGTCGAGCGGCGCGGAAACATAGCTGAGCACATCGGGCCGGCGATCGACGAAGCGCTGGTCGTCGGTTTCCCACAACCGCCAATCGGGCGTTGCATAAGTCCGGCTCATCGGGCGCTTGCGGAACGGCACCGGGCTGGCCGGGTCGCTGACATAGTCGCGGCAACCCTCCCCCGCTGCGGGTGCGGTGAACGACAGGCTGCCGTCGTCGTGAAGGTAGAGATCGGTCGGCTTGGCGCCCGCCGGCGGCCAGGCGGCGTAGGTCTTCCACACGTTCGACCCCGACTGGAACATCCGCGCGGTGAAGTCCGGCCGCGGCCCTTTGCCGTGCAGCCAATAGGCGAAGAACGGCGCCTGGATCTGCGTCTGGAATTCGGTCCCGCTCTCGGCGCCGAGCGGGATCGGGCCGAGCGTCGCGCTCCGGCCCTGCCATCCGCCATGGTTCCACGGCCCGGCGACCATCTGCGCCAGATGGTCCGGATCGTTCTTCTTCTGCTGCGCGTAGATCTGCCAAGACCCCCAGGGATCCTCCTGGTCCCAGAACCCCGCGACGTTGAGTGTCGGCACCGTCGTCTTGCCCAGCGATTTCTGCCAGTTTTGGTCGGTGTAGAACGCATCGTGGTTGGGATGGTCGACCAGCGACGTGAACAGCGGCACGCTGCCTTTGAACACGTTCTTGTCGATATTCTCGACCGAACCCATTTTCAGATACCAGTCATAGGCATCGGTCATCCCGTCGAGGCTAAGATCCTTGTTCTGGGTCTTGTCGTTCTGCAGGCTATAGACCCATTCGGTCGCATAGCTGAGCCGAAGCGCCCCGTTGCGGTGGAGGTCGTCCGACAGCCAGTAATCGACCCACGCCGCCTGAGGGCTGACCGCCTTGAGCGCCGGGTGCGGCTTGGCGAGCGCGACCGCGGCCGCGAAACCGGGATAGGACACGCCCCACATCCCGACCTTGCCGTTGTTGTTCGGCACGTTCTTCACCAGCCAGTCGATGCCGTCATAGGCATCGGTCGCTTCGTTCGGCGACGTCTTGACGCTGGTCGACAGCGTGAATTTGCCGTCCGACCCGAACCGCCCGCGCATCGACTGGAACACGAAGATATAGCCGTCGGCGACCAGCGCCTTCCAATTCGCGGGAATCTGCAGCGGCAGCGCTGACGGCACGCCATAGGGGGTGCGTTGAAACAGGATCGGCAGCTTCGCCTTGCCCTTTGGCGCGATGATCACCGTCTCCATCTTCGCGCCGTCGTGCATCGGGACCATGACGCGCGTGAGAGTGAACTGGTCGGCGACGCTCGCTGCGGCGACCGCCGCGGTAGCCTGCGGACGGGCCATCGCCGCGGCGCTGACCCCGATCAACAAAGCGGCCGCGATCAAACCACTGCGCATCGGCGATTCTCCCTTTTGCCGACAGCGTGCCGGGGTGCGGGATTCCGGTCAATCCGGCTGATTATTTTATGCTTCCCCGGCGAAGGCCGGGGTCCAGTTGCGAGCCGCTTATTGGCTGGCGCAATGCTATCTCATTCGCGTTCCGATACTGGACCCCAGCCTTCGCCGGGGAGGTGTATGGGAGCGGTCGCGTGGATTTGTTTACCCAATCCGATGCTCGCCCTTGACCCAGCGGACCGTGCCCGAACTGGCGCGCATCACCACCGAGTTGGTCGTCATCTTGCCGCCCAAGCGCTTGACGCCGTCGAGCAGCGAGCCGTCGGTCACGCCGGTCGCGGCGAAGATGCAATCGCCCTTGGCGAGTTCCGACAGGTCGTATTGCTTGTCGAGGTCCTCGATCCCCCATTTGCGCGCGCGCCCGCGTTCGTCGTCGTTGCGGAACAGCAGCCGCCCCTTGAACTGCCCGCCGACGCAGCGCAGCGCGGCGCACGCCAGCACGCCCTCCGGCGCGCCGCCCGAGCCCATGTAGATGTCGATCGTCGTGTCGGGGTTGGTCGTCGCGATCACGCCGGCGACGTCGCCGTCGCCGATCAGCATCACGCCGCAGCCAATCCCGCGCAACTCCGCGATCAGCGCCTCGTGGCGCGGACGGTCGAGCACGCAGGCGATCACTTCGCTCGGCTTGCAGCCCTTGGCCGCGGCGACGGCATTGATGTTTTCGGTCGGCGACTTGTCGAGGTCGATCACGCCCTCCGGATAGCCCGGCCCGACCGCGATCTTGTCCATGTAGACGTCGGGCGCGTTGAGCAGATTGCCCTCTTCCGAAATCGCCAGCACCGCGAGCGCGTTCGGCCCGGCCTTGGCGCAGATCGTCGTGCCTTCGAGTGGATCGAGCGCGATGTCGATCTTCGGCCCCGTGCCGATCGCCGACCCGACCTTTTCGCCGATGAACAGCATCGGCGCCTCGTCGCGCTCGCCCTCACCGATCACCACGGTGCCATCCATCGCGAGCTCGTTGAGCGCGGCGCGCATCGCTTCGACCGCGGCGGCGTCAGCGGCCTTTTCGTCGCCGCGCCCGGTCAGGGTCGAGGCGGCGATCGCGGCGGCTTCGGTGACGCGGACCATTTCGAGCACGAGTACGCGGTCGAGCACCTGGCTGGCGGTGGTCATCTTTTCTGGAATCCTCTTCGTTGTTCTTTGGCGGCGCGGATAGGCCGCGCGCGTTACGGTGTCGAGACGGTGTCGCGCGGCGCCTTGATCTCGAATATGTACGGCCAGTCTTTCCCGGTCACGAATAGCCGGCGCTTCCTCGCGTCCCAGGCGATGCCGTTGGCGACATCGTTTTGCGCGGTTGCGCCCGACTGGCGGTGGAGTTCGGCGACGTCGATCCAACCGATCACGCGGCCATTCTTCGGGTCGATCCGCGCGATGCGGTCGGTCAGCCAGACGTTGGCGAGGATTTCGCCGTCGACATATTCGAGCTCGTTGAGGTTGATTAGCGGCCGGCCATCGTGCGTCACGGTCAGCGTGCGGCGGACGGCGAAGGTCGCGGGATCGACGAAGCGCAGCACCGGGGTGCCGTCGGACAAGATCAGGCTGGTCCCGTCACTGGTCAGCGCCCAGCCCTCACCTTCGTATTTGAACTCGCCGAGCTTCTTGAGCTTGTCTTTCGACCAACGGAAACCGACACCATTCTTCCAGGTGAGACTCAGGATCTGGTTGCCCCACGGCGCGATGCCCTCGCCATAAAGCGGCGGGTTCACGGCGACGCGCATCAGCACTTTGCCGGTCATCAGGTCGACCTTGCGGATACCGGACCGCCCGACCGTCCCGGTCGATTCCCACAATTTCCCGTTCTCGTAGAACAGCCCTTCGGTATAGGCCTGCGAATCGTGCGGGTACGTCGCGACGATCTGCGCCTTGGCCACGGGAACGCTGGTTGGGTCGAGCACCGGAATGTCCTGCGCGACCGCTTGCCCCGCGAAGAGCGCGAGCAGGAGAACGAAACGCATGGTCAATCCCTCAGCAACTCGTTGATGCTGGTTTTGGCGCGAGTCTGCGCATCGGCGACCTTGATGATTACCGCGCAATATAGCGCGGGTTTGCCATCGCCGCCACCGATCGAGCCCGGCACGACGACGGCATAGGGCGGCACTTCGCCCATCGTGACTTCGCCGGTCGCGCGATCGACGATCTTGGTCGACTTGCCGATGAACACCCCCATCGATAGCACCGCGCCCTCGCCGACGCGGACGCCCTCGACCACTTCGCTGCGCGCACCGATGAAGCAATTGTCGCCGATCACGACGGGGTCGGCCTGGAGCGGTTCGAGCACACCGCCGATCCCCGCGCCGCCCGACAAATGAACATTCTTGCCGATTTGCGCGCAGCTGCCGACCGTCGCCCAGGTGTCGACCATCGTTCCTTCGCCGACATAGGCGCCGATATTGACGAAGCTGGGCATCACGATCGCGTTCTTGCCGATGAACGATCCGCGCCGCACGACGGCGCCGGGAACGACCCGAAAGCCCGCGTCGCGGAAGCGATTCTCGCCCCAGCCGGCGAATTTGGACGGCACCTTGTCAAACGCGGGCGCCCCCGCCGCGCCGCCGTCGACCACTTCATTGTCATTGAGCCGGAACGACAGCAGGACCGCTTTCTTGAGCCATTGATTGACCGTCCAGCCGTCGCCCGACGGCTCGGCAACCCGAGCCTCGCCCGAATCGAGCAGCGCCAGCGCCGCCTCGACCGCGTCGCGCACCGCGCCGGTGGTGCCGGTCGAAACGTTCGCGCGATCCTCCCACGCGGCGTCGATCGTCGCGGCCAAATCGCTCATGCTTCCTCCAGTATCTCGTGCAGCCAGTGGGTAACGTCGCGGGTCGCGAAGTCGATGTGATCGCGGTCGGCGTCTTCCGCCTGTTCGCTGCCGTTGTCGACCCACAAGGTCGTCATGCCGATGTCTTTGGCGGGCTTCAGGTTGCGCGCCATATCGTCGACGAACAGGCACGCCGCGGGGTCGAGGCCGTAGGTGTCGCAAATCTGACGATAGGCCCATGGCTCGGGCTTGGGCCGGTAGTCGAGCGCATGGACGTCGTGGATAGCCTCGAAGCTGTCGCCGAGGCCGAGCCGCGCAAGAATCTTGGTCGCGTACGGCGCGTCGGCATTGGTGAAAATGATCTTGCGCCCCGGCAAGCGCGCGATCGCCGCGGCCAGCGGGGCATTCTCCTCCAGCATATCCATCTCGATATCGTGAACATCGGCAAGGTATTCGTGCGGATCGACATTATGCTCGGCCATGAGCCCCGCCAGCGTCGTGCCGCGCGTGTGGAAATAGCCCTTCTGGATGCGATAGGCCTCATCATGATCGACCTGAAACAGCCGCGCGATGTAATTGGTGATCCGCCGATCGACTTGCTCGAACAGCCGCGCGCCATGCGGATAGAGCGTGTTGTCGAGGTCGAAAATCCAGTTGCGGATAGGGGCCAGACGCGCGAGCATGCGGGAGCGCTCTAGGCAGCACATTGCCGTGGAGCAAGGCGAGTGCCGGCATGTGGCGTTAAGACGCGGGAAACTAGCGGTAAGGCATGCTCCGCGCGATCGGGGCGCAAGGATTTTGGTATGAGTATCGTTCGCGTACGGCTGTTCCAGACGGCGGCACTCGCAAGTTTTCTGGCGACCACGGCGTGTGGCGGAGGCGGCGTCGCCAGCACGCCGATACCCACCCCCGCGCCAGTTCCCACCCCGACCCCAGTTCCCGCACCCACCCCGACGCCCACGCCTACCCCGACACCCAGCAGCTTCGACACCAGCGAATATCGCGCGACGGTCGGCGCGGTGTCGGCCAACGCGCTAGTCGCCTACAACGCCGGCGGCACGGGCAACGGCATTAAGGTCGGCGTGATCGATTCGGGGCTTGACGTCGCCAGTGACCAGTTCACCGGGCGTGTCGATCCGGCCTCCGCCAACGTCGCCGGGGGCACGACCTTTGACGACCAGGACGGCCACGGCACCGCGGTCGCCTTCACCATTGCCGGGGTGCGCAACGGCGCCGGCACGCATGGCATCGCGTTCGACGCGACGGTCATCGTCGCGCGCGCCGACACGCCGGGCACCTGCGCAAACACGACCGGTCCTAATTCGGGTTGCAGCTTCGACGACGTGAACATTGCGCGCGGCATCGACCTGGCGGCCAATGCCGGCGCGCGCGTGATCAACATGTCGCTCGGCGGCGATCCACCGTCCGCCGCGCTGATCGCGGCGGTCGGCCGCGCGACGGCGAAGGGCGTGATCATCGTCGTCTCCGCCGGCAATGACGGCTCGGCGACCCCCGATCCGTTCGGTGCCGGTCTCGTCAACAGCGCGAGCGCGCGAAACCTGGTGATCATCGCCGGGTCGGTCGGTCCCAACAACAGCCGGACGGTGGGCGGCGACACGATCTCCACCTTCAGCGACCGCGCCGGCACAGGGACAGAGGAGCAATTCTATCTTGCGGCCGTGGGGGAAAACGTTCGAGCGCCGTGCGACGACACCCAGGTCTGCATCTGGTCGGGCACATCGTTCTCCGCACCGCAGATCGCCGGTGCCGCGACGTTGCTCGCGCAGGCGTTTCCGACGCTGACCGGCGCGCAGATCGTCCAGATCCTGCTGACCAGCGCGCGCGACGCGGGGGCCTCAGGCACCGACGCCATTTACGGCCGCGGCGTGCTCGATCTGACCAAGGCGTTCGGACCGCTCGGATCGATGTCGACCACGACCGGCGCACCCGTGTCCGACACGCTAAACGGCACGCTGTCGGCGCCGATGGGCGATGCACGCACCGGCACGCTGGGGGCAGTGATCCTCGACGGGTTCGACCGTGCCTTTGCGCTCGATCTCGCACGCACGATCAACCGCACCGGCCCACAACGCACGCTTGCGGGCGTGTTGACCGGCAAGACTCAGGCCAAGGCATTCGATCGCGGCGGAACCAGCGTTGCCGTCACCGTCGCGCCGTTCCGCGGCGGCGGCGCGGTGCTGACCGGGCTCAACCTCAGCCAAGCCGACGCCGAGCAATCGCGCGCCATCTCCGGCAGCATCGTCCAGCGGCTGGGCAGCAAGGCGAGCTTCGCAATCGGGTTCGCCGAGGGCGGCCAGGGCCTGACCGCGCGGCTGACCGGGCAGAACGCCCCGGCGTTCCTCGTCGCGCGCGATCCGCTGACCAATCTGGGTTTCGACAGTCGCGCCGCCAGTTCGATCGCCGTCCGCGAGCAGTTTGGCCGCTGGGGCGTGACCGGGTCGGTCGAAAATGGCGCGGCCTTGGTCCGTGGCGACCGCGAGGCGCTTGCCGCGGTCGCGAGTCGTTACAGCCCCTACGACTATAACCGCATCGGGCTGACGCTCGACCACCGCTTCGGCCCGTTCGGCTTGTGGGTCGGCGCCAGCCGGCTGGCCGAAAGCGACACGTTGCTCGGCGCGAAGTTCAGCGCCGGCCTGGGCGCGCCGCGCGCGACGAGCTGGTTCCTCGACGCCAGCGCTCGGCTCGACGCCGGTGGTGGCTGGTCGATCGGCGGGGCGCTGCGCCAAGGCTGGACGATCGCCGACTTGCGCTTTGGCATCGACGGCGCCGGCACGGTCAGGACCGGCGCGTTCGACGCCGATATCAGCAAGCTCGGCATATTCGGCAAGACCGACCATGCGGGGTTCCGCGTCGCGCAGCCGCTGCGCGTGTCGGGCGGCGGGCTGAGTCTCAACCTGCCGACCGGCTGGAGCTATGTCGGCACCGTCGGCGTGTCCGACTACACGCGGCAATATTTCAATCTCGCCCCGACCGGGCGCGAACTCGATGTCGAGTTCGCTTATGGCTGGACGCTGTGGCGCGGCACCGTGGAATCGAATTTATTTTATCGCCGCGACCCGGGCAATTTCGCCGCGCTTCCGGACGATTACGGACTGGCGTTGCGGTATGGCGTGAAGTTTTGATCCAATCTCCCCTCCCGCTTGCGGGAGGGGTCGGGGGAGGGCCTGCAAAAACGGGTCGGTCCAAAAACACGCCCTCCCCCAACCCCTCCCGCGAGCGGGAGGGGAACAGGCTTGCGGCACGCTCTTCGCTCCCCATCTCCCCCACCATGACCGCATTCTCCCTCCTAGATCTCGTCCCCGTCGTCGAAGGCGGCAGCGTCGCCCAAGCGCTCGCCAACGCCGCCGACATGGCGCGCCACGCCGAAGCCTCCGGCTATTCGCGCTATTGGGTCGCGGAGCATCACGGCATGGCCGGAATCGCGAGTTCGGCCACCGCCGTGGTCATCGCGCATGTCGGCGCGGCCACATCGACGATCCGCATCGGCGCGGGCGGGATCATGCTGCCCAACCACGCACCGCTCGTCATCGCCGAGCAGTTCGGCACGCTCGACGCGCTGTTTCCTGGCCGCATCGACCTGGGGCTTGGCCGTGCGCCGGGCAGCGACCAGCGCGTCGCGCAAGCGATCCGCCGCACGCTCGAGACCGACCCCAACGCTTTCCCGCGCGACGTGCTCGAACTGCAATCCTATTTCGCCGATGACGGTCAGACCGGCATCCGCGCGACGCCCGGCGCTGGCGCCAACCCCGAATTGTGGATCCTTGGCTCGAGCCTGTTCGGCGCGCAGCTTGCGGCGATGCTCGGTCTCCCCTTCGCGTTCGCGTCGCACTTCGCCCCCGACGCGCTCGATCAGGCGATGGCGACATACCGCCGCGATTTCCGCCCATCGGCGGCGCTGGCCAAGCCCTACGCGATGGCCGGGTTCAACGTGTTCGCCGCCGATACCGACGAGGAAGCCGAATTCCTCGCGACCTCGCAGCAACAAGCGTTCGTCAGTCTGCGCACCGGCAACCCGCGCCAGCTCCCGCCGCCGGTCGCGGGCTATCGCGAGAGCTTGCCGCCGCAACACGCCGCGATTCTCGACCATGTTCTGCAATGCTCGGCCGTCGGCACGGTGGAGGCCGTCGCGCGCGGACTCGCCGCGTTCGTCGAGCGCACCGGGGTCGACGAAGTGATGGTGTCGAGCTCGATCTACGACGTCGCCGCGCGCAAGCAGAGCGTGGCGCTCGCCGCGGACGCGATGCGGAGTCTCAAGGTTCCCGCCTAGGTGACGACGACCTTCAACGCGGCCGGCCTGATCTTGAATTCCAGCGGAGAATCGAGCCGCCGCACTTCCCCGTCGAGCGCAATCTCGATACTATCGCCGGTCGACCAGACCTTGAGCGTCTCGCATTCGCCGAGCGTGATAAAATCGAGGTCGCGGTGCGCGCGGCCGACCAGCGCGCGCGCGGCGAACCACAGGAGCGCCAGCCGGCTTCGATGAGAGACCGCGTAAACCGACAATTTGCCGTCGGTCAGGGATGCGCGCTGGCCTAGCGCGCCGGCCTCGAGCGAATAGGTGTTATTGCCGACGAACAGCAACGGCGTGACGATCGACCGCTCGCCCTGTCCCAGATCGATCCGCAAGCGATGATGCGGCAACCGCTCGAGCGCGGCAAAAGCGGCCGGTAGCGCCGACAGCCATTTGGGCCAGCCCTTGTCGTCCTGCAGCCCTTCGCGCTCGCGAACCATCGTCGGATAGAGCCCGATCGACGCATTGTTGACGAAGACGTGGCCATTGACCTGGGCGACGTCGATCGCGGTCGCCTTGCCCGTCGCAGCGACCTTTGCTGCTTCTTCCAGGTCCGTGGGCAGCCCGAGGTCGCGCGCGAGGTGGTTGAGCGTGCCGAGCGGCAACAGCGCGAGTTCGGCATCGCTCCCCGCCAATTGTTGCGCGGCAGACGACACCGTGCCGTCTCCGCCCGCGACGACAACGCGCCCCTTTTTGGAGGCGGTCTTGATCGCCTTGGCGAGCGCGTCGCCGTCGAGCGGTTTGACGTCAGCCTCGACTCCCGCCGCGGCGAACGCATTGCCCAAGGTCGGCACCAGCTTGTCGCCAAGCTTGGATGCGGTGCCGCCGTTCTGGTTGACGATGACGGGAAGCTTGGCCGCCAAATCAAGTCGCCGCCGGCAGCCGCAGCCGCACCAGCAATCCGCCCAGGTCTTCGCTCTCTTCCAAACTGACCGTCCCTTCGTATATCTCCGCCACGTCGCGGACGATCGCGAGGCCGAGCCCCGTCCCGGGCTTGCCCGTATCGAGCCTAACGCCGCGGTCGAAGATTCGGACGCGTTCCTCCTCGGGAATGCCCAGCCCGTCGTCTTCCACCTGGAATTCGATAAACCCGGCCTGTGCGCCGACCGTCACGAACACGCTACCGCCGCCATATTTCGCGGCGTTCTCGATCAGATTGCCGAGCATTTCGTCGAGGTCCTGGCGCTCGACATGGACTTGCAGATCCTTCGGCCCGTCGGCGTCGATACGGACATGCGGGTAGAGCCGCGACACCGCTCGCTCGACCGATTCGAGGCTGGGCCATACTTCGGCGCGACTGTGCGCCGACCCCCGCCGACCAACCGCGCGAGCACGGGCGAGATGGTGGTCGACCTGACGCCGCATCGTCCGCGCCTCGCGCACGACCGTTTCCGAAAGGTCGCACGACTTGGCGGTCGCCGAGTTCATGATCACCGTCAGCGGCGTCTTGAGCGCATGCGCGAGGTTTCCCGCGTGCCGGCGCGCTTCCTCGGCCTGACGGTCGTTGTGCTCGATCAGCGCGTTCAGTTCCTCGACCATCGGCGCGACCTCGGCGGGCATCGCGCCCTCGATCCGCGTCGAGCGCCCACCGCGCAGCTTGGCGATCTCCGTACGCAATCGGCGCAACGGGCGCAGGCCATACCAGGTCTGTAATCCCGCCAGCACGATCAGCCCCAGCGCGAGCAGCAGGAAGCTTCGCACCAACGTCCGCCGCAACACGTTGATGTTGGCATCGAGCCCGTCGCGGCTCTGCGCGACCTGGAACCGCCAGCGCACCGGTGACCCCGGCAGCCGTACGTCGCGTTCGAGCACGCGCAATTTCTCGTCCTTGAACTGGTTGCTGTCGTAAACGTGGACTTCGAGATCGGTATGGTTGCTGCCGTAGGCGATCCGCCGGTCCCACAGCGAACGCGACGGAAACGCTTCCTTGCCCGGCGCCGAAACTTGCCAATACAGGCCGGAATAGGGTTCGAGGAAGCGCTGGTCGGCGGGCTCGCGGTTGAAGATCACCTCGCCCTCGGGGCCGATTTCCGCCGACGTGAACAGCGACGTCAGAACGTAGTCGAGCTGGTCGTCGAAATTGGTCGTGACGGCGCTGGTCAGCACGCGGTCGAGCGCGAACCCGCCGCCCGCCAACAGGACCAGGATCCACAGCGCCGCGATCGCGATCATCCGCCGCCCGAGCGACCCGGTTACGCGCGTGACCGGGGTCGAGCGCGGCGCTTCTTCCGCGACGGCGGGAGTCATCGACCCGGTGACGGGATCCTGTTCGGCCACCGGCTATTCGATCAATCGGTCGCGCGCGGCGGGCCGTCGGGGTCGTCGAGGCTATAGCCCAGCCCGCGGATCGTGGTGATCACGTCCTGCCCCAGTTTCTTGCGGATGCGCGTCACGAACACTTCGATCGTGTTCGAATCGCGGTCGAAATCCTGGTCGTAGATATGCTCGATCAGCTCGGTGCGGCTGACGATCTTGCCCTTGTGGTGGAGCAGATAGCTGAGCAGCTTATATTCCTGTGCGGTCAGCTTCACCGGATCGCCGGCCAGCGTCACCTTGCCCGACCGCGTATCGAGTCGCACGTCGCCCGCGATCAGCTCGCTCGACGCATTGCCCGACGCGCGGCGGATCAGCGCGCGCAGGCGGGCGATCAGCTCTTCGGTCTGGAACGGCTTGGCGACATAATCGTCGGCGCCCGCGTCGAGCCCGGCGACCTTGTCCGACCAGCTATCGCGCGCGGTCAGCACGAGGACTGGCGTGGTCTTGCCCTGCTTGCGCCAGCGGTCGAGCACGGTCAGCCCGTCGATCTCCGGCAAGCCAAGATCGAGTACGATCGCGTCGTAGCTCTCGGTCTCGCCGAGAAACAGCCCCTCCTCGCCATCGGTGGCGAGGTCGATGGCGTAGCCCGCGCCTTCCAGCGTATTCTTCAGCTGCTGGCCCAGATTGGGTTCGTCCTCGACGATCAGAACGCGCATGATGGTCCCCTTTGCGTGGAGCGGCCGGAACCGCTCAGTAACCGGTGCGGCCGATGACCTGGCCCGACCGGCCGTCGACGCGCACCCAGATGACCGATCCATTGCGCAGGAACTTGAGCGTGTAAACGCCGGTGTCGAAATCGACCTCCGGCCCCAGATACTGCGCGCCGCCCATCGTCGGGATCACGCGGCGCTCGATTTCGGGCAGCGGCAGGATTCGCCCCTGCTTGCGCGCCTCGAACGCGCGGTCCTGGTCGCGGCGCTGACACGGATCGGCGTCCACCGGAATCACCGGCGGCTGGAGGGCAAAAGCAAACAACGCAAACATCAACATGCCGGATTACATAGCCTTGCGGGGTTGAACACCCTGTGAATACGCTGGTCAGCCTCCTGGAAGGTTGCGCGGCTCTCGCCAAGCCCTAGATAGCGCCGCCATGCCTGCTCCCATCCTTGCATATGAAGACCTCGGCCTCGTCCAGGGCGCCGGCTGGCTGTTCCGCCACCTCGACCTCTATATCGGCGAGCGCGACAGGCTCGCGCTGATCGGGCGCAACGGCGCGGGCAAGACCACGCTGATGAAGCTGATCGCCGGCGCGATCGACGCGGACGAGGGCCGCCGGACGATGGTGCCGGGCACGAATGTCGTGCTGCTCGAACAGGACCCCAAGGTGGACGGGTTCACCACGCTCGCCGATTTCGTTCTCGCCGAGCCCAACGCGCCAGCCCGCTATGAAGCCGATGCGATCGCCGACCAGCTCGGCATCGACTTGAGCCGCGAGGCCAGTTCCGCGTCAGGCGGCGAGCGCCGCCGCGCCGCGATCGTCCGCGCGCTCGCGCAAAACCCGGACGTGCTGCTGCTCGACGAACCGACCAACCACCTCGACATCGCGGCGATCGAATGGCTCGAGGAGTGGCTCAACCGGTTCAAGGGCGCGTTCGTCGTGATCAGCCACGACCGCACCTTCCTGACGCGGCTGACCAAGCAGACCCTGTGGCTCGACCGCGGGACGATCCGCCGGGCCGAGGTCGGCTATGGCGGGTTCGACGCCTGGACCGAGCAAGTCTTTGCCGAGGAAGAGCGTAACGCGCAGCGGCTCGACGCCAAGCTCAAGCTCGAAGAACACTGGCTGCAACGCGGCGTCACCGGACGGCGGCGGCGCAACCAGGGGCGTCTTGCGAAGCTCAAGGAAATGCGTGCCGAACGCGCTGCGATGCTCGGGCCGCAAGGCACGTCCGCCTTGGTTACCGGCAGCGACGACGTGCGCACCAAGGTTGTCATCGACGCGAAGCACGCCAGCAAAGGGTTCGACGGCCGAACGATCATCCGCGACCTCAGCCTGCGCGTGACGCGCGGCGACCGGATCGGCGTGGTCGGCCCCAACGGCGCGGGCAAGACGACGTTGCTCAAGCTGCTGACCGGCGAACTCCAGCCCGATAGCGGCGAGGTAAAGCTGGCCAAGACGCTCGACGGCGTCATCATCGACCAGCAGCGCAAGCTGATGGCGCCCGACAAGCGCGTCCGCGACGTGCTCGCCGATGGCGGCGACTGGATCGAAGTGCTGGGGACCAAAAAGCACATCCACGGCTACCTCAAGGATTTCCTGTTCGACCCCAACATGGTCGAGGCGCGGATCGGCACACTGTCGGGCGGCGAGCGCTCTCGGCTGTTGCTGGCCCGCGAATTCGCCCGCGCCTCCAATTTGCTCGTGCTCGACGAGCCGACCAACGACCTCGACCTCGAAACGCTCGACCTGCTCCAGGAAGTGATCGCCGATTATGACGGCACGGTGCTGATCGTCAGCCACGACCGCGACTTCCTCGACCGCACCGTGACGCTGACCCTCGGACTCGACGGGTCGGGCACGGTCGATATCGTCGCCGGCGGCTATGCCGATTGGGAAGCGCGGCGCCGGCCCAAGGTCGAAGCGAAGAAGAGCGCTGCCAAGCCAACCCTCGCCCCGGAACGCGCCAAAGCCGTCAAGCTGACCTACAAGGATCAGCGCGACTACGACTCATTGCCCAAGCGAATCGAGGCGATCGAAGCGGCCATCGCGCGCGACGAGGAAGCGCTCCACGACCCGTCGCTCTACGCCCGCGATCCGGCGAAGTTCGCCGCGCTGACCGACGCGATCGACGCTGCGCGTGCGGAAAAGGACGCCGCCGAAATGCGGTGGCTCGAGCTGGCCGAACAGATCGACGCGCTCGGCTGAACATACCTCTCAAAACCAGCCGTTAGTTTAATATGTGGCGCCGGCGCTTGCCTCCAGTGCGGCCGCCGTCCCGTCCATTGCGGTCTGCCAAGCGGTGGCCAGTTCGGAAAAGGTTTCGCCGGCGTCGAGCGCTCGTCCCGAACTGACCGCGCGGGCCGACTTCAGCGTGAGCGTCTTCGCAAGATTTGCGATGCGCTCGAACGCCTGAACCGCCTCCGCGGGCGCTGTACCCGCCCACTGCCAGCGCAGGTATTCGGCCGCGAGCTCCGAGGCGGCGCCGAGCTGGCGAACACCGGCGAAGGCCCATTTATGATACTGGGGCAGCCCGGCCTTTTGCAGCACTGGCACATCGATGGCGAACCGCGCGCGGAAACGCTCCGCCGGGTTGTCCGCCGGGCGCCAATCGAGTTGCTCGGCGAGGATTCGGCGTGAGCGTGCGCGAAGCGCGCGAGGGTCACGAACGACGGCGCGGTCGATGTGGATCAGTTCCGCATAGGGCGGCAGCACCGGCACCTCGCCGTCCAGCCAGAAAATCTTGGCGAAATCTTCGCCCTCCAGGCTGAAATAGCCGGCATTATGGAAGTAACCCAGGCGCCGCGTCGCGATGTCCACGTCGTTGATGACGATCGTGGTCTTGCTATGGGCTTCGCGATAGTCGGTGCCGGCGGTGTCGGGCAGCCACCAGGAATCGACCTCGACGCTCAGCAGCTTGCCCGCGCCGACATGTTCGAGCGCGTGATCGAGCAACGGACGCCAAAGCGTCAGCTCCTGAACGTCGATTCCGTACAGCGTCCGCAGATCGGACAGCGGCGGCTTGAAGAAGGTCCACTGGTCGCCCTCGAAGTCCAGCGCGAACACGAAGGGCAGCATCGCGTGCGGATCCATGCCTTGCGCATGCAACAACTCGATCCACAGATCGGCGTAGCAATTCTTCTCCGGCCAAATGCGGTCGGGCGCGTGCAGCGGATGGGCGCTGTGCGTCGCAGCGTCGAGGCCGCGCAGTGCCGCGACGCGCGTCATGGCCACAGCAGCGCGCGGACATTGGCCGGCCATGTCGCCGGGTCGAAGCCGTGGGCCTTGATCAGCGCGAGCGTCACGCGTTCCAGGCCGAAGCCGAGGCATGCGGTGCTGGCCGTTTCGTCGTCCGACGTCTTGATGTCGAACGTGCTGCTGAAATGGTCTTGGTGCCAGTTGAAGGAGCAAATCGCGGTCGGTTGCGCCGCCGAAATCACCGGGCAAAGGATCTCGAACTTCAGGCGCTGGTCGCGCTGGCTCGCCGCCATGATCTTGCCGGCGCGGCCAAAGAAGGGGTCGTTGGCGACGTCGCTCGCGACCGGCAGCTGCAGGGATTTGAGCAAGGCCAGGCCCCGCTCCAGCCAGGCGTTGCGCCATTCGACGACTTGGTCGTTCGTGCCGGCCCGAATGAATTCGCGCATGCGGAAAGCCTGCAGGCGGGTCGGCTCGGGCGAGGGTTCGTGGCGATAGACCCAGCCGGTGATCGTGACCAGGCGACCGCCCGGCGGCAGCGTGCCCGCGAACATCGGATAGACCGGGTAGCAAGCGGCCGGGGTCAACATCGCCTCGGTGATCTCGAGCATGTCCTCCCACCGCTCGCCGTCATGCACCCGTTCGCTCAGCGCGCGCGCTTCCGTCTCGCCGCCGAAGAAGCTGTTGATCGAGCCGCAGAGATGCGGAAAATTGTCCATATAGCCGACCTTCTCGATCAGCGTGCGTGGCACGATCGGCGGGAACATCATCGGCTCGGCGCCGTCGTTCCCCGCGGTGCGCGATACAAGGTCGTTGAAGCGCTGCAGGATGTCCTCGAATATCGCGCCGCGGCCGTAACCGCCCTGGATTTCGGAAGGAATGATCAGGCCATGCTCGACAAGCCCCGCGTAGAAGGTTTCGATATCGTAGATCTCGTCGGTCGCGCTCATCGTGTCAGACGTCCTTCAGAACAAGAAGCATCGACGCGCTCTTGGCTGCGAGGCGCTCGTTCGAGATCATCAGCGCGGCGGAGAGGCTGTCGCGATAGTGGCGGCCCACGCTGAACTCGGAATCGTTCTTGTAGCCCATCACCCCGATCACCTGCAGCGCCGCGTGTACAATGCGCGGCGCGGCTTCGGACGCCTGGATCTTCTGATTGTTCATCTTCAACGCCCAGCTCATGCTCATCAGCGCTTCGCGGTCGTCCTCGATCGCGTCGAACTCCACCGCACACTGGGTCCAGTGGTGGTGCATCGACTGCAGATCGGCGATGGCGAGCGCGAGCGTAGCGGCGGCTGGCGGCGTCACGCCGGGATTGCGGCGCGCGGCGGCGCGGATAAAGGCCGCCGCGCGCGACGTCGCGTCCGACGCGATGCCCCACCACAATGCGGACCACAGGATGTGCGAGTAGGGAACCATCGTTTGCCCGGATGAATCGGCAAAGCTGCCCGGCAGGATGCGTTCGACCGGCGCTTGCGCGCTCAATTGACCCCCCGGGCTACAGGTACCGCGCATACCGAGCGTGTCCCAGGTCGAGGTGGGAGTGAGCGTGTAGTCGCCCTTTTCGAGGTAAACGAGGACTTGATCACCGGCGGCGGCATCGGGCGCGCGCCGCGCCGTGACGAGCAGAGCGTCGGCATGCTGCCCGTACGACACGGTAGTCGCGGCCTTTTCGAGCGTGAAACGATCGCCGTCGCGCTCCACCGCGCAGATGCTCGATCGCGTATCGCCGGATGTCCCGACTTCCGACGTGACGGAGGCGATCAGCGTTTGCTCGGTGACGATGCGCTTCATGACGTCGGTGAAATACGCCGACTCCATGCCGTGACGTGCGAGACAGGCGACTTCGATCAGATGCATCGCCAGCACCATGCCGCTGGCCGAACAGCCCTGCGCCATCGCGGCGCATAGCTGCCCCTGCTGGACCATCGAGCAGCCGAACCCGCCGAGCGATGCCGGCACCGCCGCCGAGAGCACCTTCAACGCGCGCAGCGCCGCGACGGACTCGTGCGGGAATCGTGCCTGCGTATCGACCTCGTGGGCGTGACGGACCGCGATCTCGCTCGCGACCTTACGCACCGATACCAGCAGTCGTTCGAATGCCTCGTTTCGCATCAAAGGAAGATCGCCTTTCTGCATTTATGATCAACGCCGACGCGCGCCAGTCCACCACAATGAAACGGGCCAGAAACGATCGCCAAATTGAGGTCCACCCCGCATCACCTGTCAACGGGAGATATCACGTGTCGATTTACACTTCTTGAAGGCCGCACCGAAGCGCTAGGTTCGAAGATATCATTCACGACGAACACCCACGAGTTGTTCGGATCAATGGAATTTAGTAAATAGAAATTCAAGTTTTTCCGGTTACAGTCTATCGGTTTCCACTTCGGACTAAACGGATTTCTGTGTCGCGATGGCCACCACTCTAGATGACTTCGATGCCCGCATCCGCGCCATCCTTGCGAAGCATGGTCGTCTGTCGGTCGATGCGGATTCGTCCGGGCCGGACGTCGATCTCTATGACGCCGGCATGACCTCACACGCCACCGTCAACGTGATGCTGGCCCTCGAGGGCGAGTTCGACGTCGAGTTCCCGGATGAGATGCTCAACCGCAGTGTCTTCGCCAGTATCGCTTCGATCCGCACCGCTCTGGTTGCCATCGGCCAGACCTGAGTGCGGTCATGACGGATCGCATTCGAGGCGTCTCCAGCCATCGTCGCCAACCCCTGAATGCGCGTTGGTCGCTCTGTGCAACCCCGGCTGGTAAGTTCGAGACGCCGGTCCAGTTATCGAATGCGGCCCCATCGACGTGGTTGGCGATCGACGGCCCTGACACCGTTGCCGGCGCGCTGCGGCGCGCGGGCCACTGGTCGCTCGATTCACCGCCGAAGCGTTTCGACGCCGACGACTGGTGGTTTCGCGCGGTTTTCGATGCGCCATCGGCGCTGGATGCCGGGCGACGCAGCCTCACGTTCGGCGGGCTGGCGGGTGAGTGCAGCATTTGGCTCAACGGCGTCGCTTTGCTGGCCGGCGACAATATGCACGTCGCATTCGACTGTCCGGTCCCGCCACTGGTGGACGGCGAGAACGAACTGCTGATGCGCTTCGCCTCGCTGGACGCGCGGCTCGCGCGGCGCCGGCCGCGGCCGCGCTGGCGCGCGCCGATGATCGAGCATCAGCAGCTGCGCTGGGCGCGCGTCAGCCTGCTCGGGCGCACGCCGGGATGGTCGCCGCCGGCGCCTGCGATCGGGCCCTGGCGCGCCATCGAGTGGGTCGATCGCGACGGCATCGACGTGTCGGCGCTGCGGTTGGTCAGCGAACTCGCTGGCGACACCGGCCATGTCGCACTGAGCGTCGAACTGGCGGCGGTTGGCGGAACCGGCGATATCGATAATGTAGTGCTGCGGGTGAGCCGGAATGGCGCTTCGCACGAGACCGCGGTCGTCCGGACAGCGGGTGCCGACGCTCCCTATGCCGCCACGCTCGCGGTTCCGAACCCCACTCTCTGGTGGCCGCACACGCACGGCGAGCCCGCGCTATACGACGCCGAGCTCGTCATCCGGTTGGCGGGCGCCTCAAATCCTGTGAGTGTCGACCTCGGCCATATCGGCTTCCGGGCGCTGGCCGTGGACACCGCCGCCGGCGACTTTGCGGTGCACGTCAATGGCGTCTCCGTCTTCTGTCGTGGGGCGAACTGGACCCCGCTCGACGTCGTCAGCCCGGCCGCGTCAGCGGAAGCGACCCGCGCCGCACTGGCGCAAGTACAGGCGGCCGGCCTCAACATGCTGCGCGTCAACGGCTGCATGGTCTATGAGGACGACGCCTTCTTCGAGACCTGCGACGCGCTCGGCCTATTGGTCTGGCAGGACTTCATGTTCGCGAACATGGACTATCCGGCCGGCGACGAAGATTTCATGGCCTCGGTGCAGAAAGAAGCGCGTCAGCAAGTCGGGCGCTGGCAGGCGCATCCTTCGCTCACGGTAATCTGCGGCAACAGCGAGGCCGAGCAGCAGGCCGCGATGTGGGGCGCCCCGCGGAATGCGTGGGCACAGCCATTGTCCGACGAGCACCTCGCCGCCCTCGCGCACGAATTCTGCCCGGGAGTCAAATACTGGCCCTCGAGCGCCCATGGCGGCGCCTTCCCGCACCAGAACAATGTCGGCACGACGTCCTATTATGGCGTCGGCGCCTATTTGCGGCCGATGGAGGACGCGCGCCGCGCCGGGCTGCGCTTCGCGAGCGAAAGCCTTGCCTTCGCCAACGTGCCGCCGCCCGCGACGCTTGCCCGCATGCCGGGCGGCACGTCGCTGCGGACGCATCACCCCGGCTGGAAGGCACGCGCGCCCCGCGACCTCGGCGCCGGCTGGGATTTCGAGGACGTCCGCGATCATTACCTGCAGCACCTCTACGGCGTCGATCCGGTTGCGCTGCGCAGCACCGATCACGAGCGCTATCTGCAGCTCAGCCGCGCCGTGAGCGCGGAAGTGATCCAGGCAACCATCTCCGAATGGCGCCGTCCAGGGTCCGGCTGCCGCGGCGCGCTCGTCTGGTTCCTGCGCGACCTGTGGGCCGGCGCCGGGTGGGGGCTGCTCGACGAGCGCGGCGTGCCCAAGGCGGCGTTTCACGGCCTGCGCCGCGCGTCCGCGCCGATCCACGTGTTCCTGACCGACGAGGGCACGAACGGCTTGGCGCTGCACGTCGTCAACGATCCGGGCACGCCGCTTGCTGCGAGCGTTGAGGTCGCGCTCTACCGCGACGACGGTCTGCGCCTCCAGTCGAGCACCCGGGAGATCACGGTGGCAGCGCATGGCGGCGAGAGCTGGGCGATCGGCGAATGGTTCGACGGCTTCATCGACGTGTCGCGCGCTTACCGTTTTGGCCCCGCCGAGCACGCACTCGTGGCCGCGACGTTGCGCGACGCCGCCGGCCTCACGCTGGACCGGGCCTCCTTCTTCCCGGAAGGCCTGCCCGCCATTCGCCGCCGCGACGTTGGTTTGACGATTTCGGAAGTCGCGGAGCAGCCGGAGGACGGTGTAATCGTGTCGATCTCCACGAAAACCTGTGCCCAGTCGGTATATTTCGACGCGGACGGCTATTCGGCCGAGGACGAATACTTTCACTTGGCGCCCGGCGAAATTCGGATCGTCCGCCTGAGCCCGTTGGCGGGCGATACCGAGCCCGCCCCGCGCGTTACGGTGCTGGCGCTGAACGCCTGGTCCGGCGCGACGTGCGAGATTTCACGATGACGAAGCCTCAGCGCCGCGGACAGAATCTCTGGATCGATACCGATAACGGCTTCATCGGCGCGGCTTGGTATTGGCCGCTGCAGGATGCGGCGAAGTCGACTGCGGTCGTGATCGTGCCGGGGATCGTCCACGAGGAGCGGACGATGGCGGGCGGATTGGTCGCGCTGGCCGAAGCGCTCGCAGCTGCCGGGCTGCCGGCCCTGTTGATGGACCTTCATGGTTGCTCGCAAAGCGCCGGCGGGCTCGAGGATAAAGATATCGGCGCGTGCTGGCGCGCTGGCATCCGCGCCGCCGTGCGCCACGCACGCAGCTGCGGCGCCGTGCGTGTGATCGTCATCGGCGTCCGCCTGGGTGTTCCACTCGCCGTCGAAGCACTCGCCGACGAGCCGCTCGCTGCCTTGATCGCCTGGGCACCGATCGTCAGCGGAAGACGCTACGTGCGCGAACTCAAGTTGCTCCAGCGCACGACCGACGTCGAGGCCGCTGCCGCCGGAACGATCGCAATCGGCGGCTTCAGCATCCCCGCCTCGGTGCTGGAGTGCATTTCCACCTTGGACCTGACCGAAATCGAACCCCCGAACGCTTCGTTCGTGATGATGCGCGAAATGCCCGAAGGCCTGAATGCGCCTTGGCTGGCGCGCTTGAGCCAGCGCGGGCTGAAGGTCCAAGAGCAGATATCCACCCAGATTCACCCTTGGCTGTTCAGCGCGACCGATGAGCCCGAGTTGCCCCATGAGGACATTCAGGCGCTGGCGCGGTGGTGCCGCGTGTTGCACGACGAGCAGGCCGCGGGGGCTGAGCCGGCGCCGAGCAGGCCTGCGCCGCGGCCTGTTATCGAGTTCGTCCATCAGGGCTGCCGGGTGCGCGAAACGTTCGTGGAGATCGGCCCGACCGGCCTGACCGGCGTGCTGAGCGAACCAGCCGACGCGGCCAGCGATCACGCCGTCCGCTTGCTGACGTCGACCGTTGGCCCGGGCCGGACGTTCGCCGACTTCGCCCGTGATGAGGCGAGCCGCGGCAACACCAGCTTGCGTTTCGATTTCGCCGGCTTCGGCACCAGCGGCCGCGGCGATGCGGCGCAGGGCGGCGAACTCTATACCGACGAAGGCGGCCGCGACGTGGAGGCCGCGATCGCCTATTTGCGTCAGGCCGGGCATCGGCAGATTTATGGGCTCGGCTTTTGCGCCGGTGCCTGGTCGATGATGCAGGCCGATGTCGCGCCGGAACTCCGCGCGACGGCGGCGATCAACGTCGCGCTCTATCGCCAGCCCGGCCTGGCGGGGCCGAGGCTCGCGACGCGAACGCGTCGACGGCTGGCTCGCCTTGCGCCGGCGCTCGCGCGTAACTTGCTGTTGCACAGGTTGGTCGGGCATGTGCGGCGAACCGCCAGCAAGCGTCGCGAGCCGGTCGAGTGGCTGATCCGCATATGCAATAGCGATGTGCGCGTGCTCCTGGCCTATGCCGAGCTCGACCCGGGGCTGGACTATTTGAACGGCCAGATCGCCCAGGGTATTTGCGATAAAATGCAACGGCACTTCACGCTGAAGACCTATTCGGGTCTCGGCCACTTGGCCGAAGGTCCCTCGGCGCGGACGCGTGTCTTTCGTGACATCACCGATTTTTTTGCCGGCCTGGACCGCGAGGGGTCGAGCACACAGGGGTGAGTTTATGAGGCGTTTACGCCTCGATATCCGCGTTGACCCGTGATCCAAGTATGTGCCAGTGATCGCCGCATCGAGAGGCCGAGACCCGGTCCTCGGTGCGCGGGTGTAGCTCAATGGCAGAGCAGAAGCTTCCCAAGCTTACGACGAGGGTTCGATTCCCTTCACCCGCTCCAGCTTTTGCAGCGATTTGGCGTTGCTAAATCGCGATCAGCAAAAGCTCGGACGGCAGCGCATCGCGCTGACCGACGACGCGGCTTTGCCGCGGCGCGGGCCGACATCCTTCACGGCTTCCTTACCATTCCGCGCGTATCCCGCGCGCATGTATCATGACCCCGCCCTCGGCAGCGCCGTCGCCAAGGCCGATCCACGTCCGGCCTCCGCGGTTTCGACCGCGACAGGATTGGTCGGGCTCGCAGGACTGCTCATGTGGGTCGCCATCGCTCGCTGGTTCGGGATGGACGGGCCGTATGCCGCGCTCGTCAACGTCGCCGCGGCCGGGCTGCCGATGGTGCTGTGGTCGGTGCTGGTCGAAAAGGTCCACCGCAACCCGTCGACCGGGATCGATTGGACCAATCCGAAGCCGTGGCGCGACACGCTCGACCTCTCGATCACCAAGCTTGCCGGGCTGTGGCTGACGTGGGGCGGGATCGCCGCGACCTACGCGATCGGGCGCTTCTATTGGGAGGGCGGTTTTCGCTTCTCGATGTGGTGTTTCATGTGGGCGGCGCCAGTGATGTTCGTCGCCTCGATCCCCTACACGCTGTGGCTCGACCGCCGCATGGCCGAGCCAAAAGACGGTTGCTACCATCTCGGCGCGTGGCTGATGGGGCTGAACGAACCGCGCGATAACGACGCGATCTACAATCACTTGCGCAGCTGGGGCGTGAAGGCGTTCTTCACTGCGTTCATGCTGGCGATCGTGCCACCGGGGTTCGGTGATTTCGTGCGCGGCGACATAGGCCAGGTGCTCGACAATCCGGTGACGCTGGCCAACTGGCTGATCACCTTCATGTTCGTGGTCGACGTGGCATTCGCGACCGCAGGCTATCTGCTCGCGATGAAGCCGCTCGATTCGCACATCCGCACCGCCAATCCGTTCGCGGCGGGGTGGATGGCGGCGCTGATCTGCTATCCGCCGTTCGTGCTGATGGGCGACGGGGGACCGCTCGATTACCACCCGGGGACGCGCGGCGAAGCCAGCTGGTCGCTGTGGTTCGCCGATCAGCCGGTGCTACTGGCGGTGATCGGGACGGTGCTGGTGGTGCTGACCGGGATCTATGCCTGGGCGACGGTGACGTTCGGCATCCGCTTTTCCAACCTGACGCATCGCGGCATCCTGACCAACGGCCCGTATGCGTTCAGCCGCCACCCGGCCTATCTGTCGAAGAACCTGTTCTGGATGATCTCGACCGTGCCGTTCCTGACGACGGGCAGCTGGGTCGATGCGATCCGCGCGACCGCGCTGATGGGGATCGTCGCCGGCGTCTATTACTGGCGCGCCAAGACCGAGGAGCGGCATCTCGGTATGGACCCCGCCTATCGCGCGTATAGCGAGTGGATGGAGCGCAACGGGCTGGTCCCGCGCTTTTTCCAGTGGCTGAAGGGGACGAAGGTCGAACCGGCCATTGTTCCTGCGAAAGCAGGAACCCAGGGCCGCAAGCGCAAACCTCAGTAACCCTGGGCTCCTGCTTTCGCAGGAACACGGAATATCAGAAGCTCATCTCGCCGTAGACGCGGCTGATGTCCCCGCCCCAATCGCCATTGTAACGATCGAGCAACGCTTGCGCCGGCACCTTGCCGGTACGCACGACCTCGCGGAGCGGCTCGATGAAGCCGGTCTCGTTGCTTCCGCCGGCGTCCAACCGCGCCCGCGCGGTCAGCCCGGCGTGCGCGATGTCGAGCACTTCGCCCGCGATATCGCGGAGCCTGCCGCCGCCCGGCAACGGCGCATCGAGCGCGCGTTCGGGCACCGCGTTCCGCAACGCCTCGCGGTCGGCCATCGACCAGTCCTTGACCAGATCCCACGCCGCATCGAGCGCGCCCTGATCGTAGAGCAGCCCGACCCACAGCGCCGGCAGCGCACAGATCCGCCCCCACGGCCCGCCGTCCGCGCCGCGCATTTCGAGGAAGGTCTTGAGCCGCACTTCGGGGAAGGCGGTCGACAGATGATCAGAGAAGTCGTCGATCGTCGGCTTTTCCCCCGGCAGGATCGACAGCTCGCCGTTCAGGAAATCGCGGAAGCTCAGCCCCGATGCGTCCAAATATTGCCCGTCGCGGTAGACGAAATACATCGGCACATCGAGGGCATAGTCGGCGTAACGCTCGTACCCGAACCCGTCCTCGAACACGAACGGCAGCATGCCCGTGCGATGCGGATCGGTGTCCGACCAGATATGGCTGCGATACGACAGCATGCCGTTGGGCTTGCCCTCGGTGAACGGTGAATTGGCGAAGAGCGCGGTCGCGAGCGGCTGGAGCGCGAGCCCGACGCGGAACTTCTGCACCATGTCCGCTTCGGACGCATAGTCGAGATTGACCTGGATCGTGCAGGTCCGCAGCATCATGTCGAGCCCCATGCTGCCGACGCGTGGCATGTGCCGAAGCATGATCGCAGAGCGCCCCTTGGGCATGATCGGCAGCTCGGCGCGCGTCTTGTCGGGCCACATGCCCAAGCCCAGGAAACCGAGTCCGAGCTTGTCGCCGACCGCCTTGACCTGTTCGAGGTGCCGCCCCGTCTCGGCGCAGGTCAAATGAAGGTTTTCGAGCGGCGCGCCCGACAGTTCGAACTGGCCCGCAGGCTCGAGGCTGATCGAGCCGTCCGCGCCGGTCATCGCGATGACCTTGCCGTTCTCCTCGACCGGCTTCCAGCCATACTCGGTCAGGCCATTGAGCAAGTCGCGGATCCCGCCGGGCTCGTCCCACGCCGGCGCGCGATGATCCTCGGTGCGGTAGACGAATTTCTCATGCTCGGTGCCGATCCGCCAGCGTTCAGCGGGCTTCTCGCCACCGGCGAAGAAATCGATGAGCTGCTGCCGGTCCTCGATGACCGCTGCGTTGATGTCCGTAACGGTCTTCGTCGTCATCGCGGCGATTTAGGGGGGCGATGGGCCGCGCGCTAGCGGATTCTCACCAATCGCCCGCGACGCTCATCCAGATCGCGACGGCCGCCGCCGCCGCCGTGTCGGCGCGAAGGATGCGCGGGCCTAAACCGATCCCAACCGACTGGGGAAGTGCGCGGATCGAACCACGCTCGGCATCGTCGAAGCCGCCTTCGGGGCCGATAAGAATCGCTGCCGGGCCCTGATGCGCGGCCATCGCTTCGGCGGCGGGCGCGCCGCCCGTTTCGTCGGCGAAAAACAGCGCGCGCTCGGCCGGCCAGTCGCGCAGCAGCGCGTCGAGCTTCACCGGGTCGGCAAGCTCGGGCAGCGCGGTGCGGTCGCATTGCTCTGCCGCTTCGATCATGTGCGCGCGCAGCCGCTCCGTGTTGAGCCGGTCGACCACCGTCCGTCGCGTCAGCACCGGCGTCAGCCGCGCGACGCCGAGCTCGCATGCTTTCTCCGCGACCCAGTCGATCCGGCCCTTCTTGATTGGCGCCGCGATCAGCCAGAGGTCG
Source organism: Sphingomonas sp. (assembly GCA_039926845.1). Taxonomy (GTDB): domain Bacteria; phylum Pseudomonadota; class Alphaproteobacteria; order Sphingomonadales; family Sphingomonadaceae; genus Sphingomonas. Next base: position 31,469 of record JBDSWC010000072.1, read on the forward strand.
GGCGCAGCCTCGCGGTCGCGCAGATGCGCCGTCACATCGAGGATCAGGTCGCGCTTACCGATCGCGCTCGCGACGCCGAGCCATTCGCCAGTCGAATCGTCGAACAGTTTGACCGGATCGCCCGTCTTCAACCGCAGCACCGACAGCAGATAATGCGCCTGCCCGCCCGCAACGCGGACCTGACCGCCCTCCGCCAACGGCGTCTCGACGAACAAGCGGGGCGTGGAGCGCGGCGGCCAGGCTGGGGTGGCGGGCATAAAGCCCCTTTAGCGCCGCCGCCGCACCGAACGCCAGCCGATCACCAATGCCGCGATCGCGAACGCGCCGCCGATCAGCGCCAGCCCCGCCGCCTCGGCAATGCCCCAGAACAGAGTCTCGGCGAACCTCGCGATGGCGACGGAGAGATGGACCATGTGCCGGCCCTAACGATTGGGGGCGGTCAGGATATCCGCTGCCAGTGCCGGGTCTGGCAGAACATCCCCAGGAAGCACCCCACCGCCTTCAAGGTATTGCGGTCGAGCATCGTTATCGTCCCCGACACGGTCATATCGCGGTCCGGCACGTAGACCGAGCCCTTCCAATTGCTCGGGCCGGTCTGGCGGAAATCGCGCAGCAATTGCATGCCCAGAATGTTGCGGTTGCTGGAGGCAACCGTCGCCTTGGTCTTGTCGTCGGCCCACACCACGGTCGCGCACATGTTCTGGCCGCACGGTGCCGCCTTGATATGCACCGTGTTGTTGGTGTTGCGCCATACGCCCGTCCACGACGGCACGATCGCACGGGCAGGATCGGCAGCGGCGGGGCACGTCAGCGCGACCGGCGCGAGCGTCAGCACGGCACAAGTCAGCAATCGAGACACGGTCTTCGGCATTTTACACTCCACAAACACCCTGCCCCAATGCCGCCGCAACGTGACGACAGTGAGGCAAAGCGTGGCGCTGGTGCGGCAATTGGCATCCCGCTAGTGAATAGTCGATGACTGACGCCCCCCAAATCGTGCCCGACACGCAATATCGCGGATTGGTCGGCGCGCTGCCGCCCTATCCGCGCGCGCTCGCGCTGCTGGCGCGGTTCGACCGGCCGATCGGGTGGCAATTGCTGTTCTGGCCGGGCGCGTGGGGCGTCGCGCTGGCGAAGGGCGCATGGCCGTGGATGGAGGGCTCGCGCTGGGATTTGATCCTGTGGCTGGCGCTGGGCAGCATCGCGATGCGCGGCGCGGGGTGCGTGTATAACGACATCATCGACTGCGATCTCGACCGCCAGGTCGCGCGCACCCGCAGCCGCCCGCTGGCGAGCGGTGCGGCGAGCCTCAAGGCGGCGTGGGTGTGGCTCGTAGCCCTTTGCCTGATCGGGCTGGTTGTACTCCTGCAACTCCGCCCCTATGCCGCGATCGTCGCGCTGGTCAGCCTCGCGCCGGTCGCCGCTTATCCTTTCATGAAGCGCATCACCTGGTGGCCGCAGGCGTGGCTCGGCATCGTGTTCTCGTGGGCTGCGCTGGTTGGATGGAGCGAAGTGATGGGGTCGCTCGCACCGCCCGATGGCTTGCCTGGTCTGCTGCTCTACGCCGGGTCGATCTTTTGGGTGATCGGCTACGATACGATCTACGCGCTCCAGGACGTCGAGGACGATGCGCTGGTCGGCGTCCGCTCCTCGGCGCGCGCGCTGGGCGGGCGCGTGCGGCCGGGAGTCGCGATTTTCTACATGCTCGCACTCGCTTTGTGGGCGGCGGCGTTCTGGCGATTGCGCCCCGACCCGCTCGTCCTGGCGGCCCTGCTGCCCGCCGCGATTCATTTCGCGTGGCAGGTCGCCACCCTCGCCCCCGCCGACGGCGCCAACGCGCTGCATCGCTTCCGGTCGAACCGCTATGCTGGCCTGCTCGTTTTCCTTGCCTGCCTGGTCGTCGGCCAAACCAGTTTCTAGGCGTATCGACCAATTCGCGCTTCCCCGGCGAAGGCCGGGGCCCAGTATCGGGCCGCTGACGGGTGAGCGCTGCGCTCAATAAGATGTGTCATCGCAACTGGGCCCCGGCCTTCGCCGGGGAAGCGTAGGACTTGATCCGCTATACCACTTTGACCATTGCTCGCGGCCTCCCTAAGTCCGCCCGATGCTGACCCCCGACATGGCGCGAACCCGCGCCCACGATATCGTTTCCCGCGCCCGCGCCGCCGGTGCCGATGCCGCCGACGCGGTGCTGGGCGCCTCCGCCAGCGTCGATGTATCGGTGCGGCTCGGCGCGCTCGAGGATGTCGGTCGGTCGGAAGAGGAAGAACTCGGCCTGCGCGTGTTCGTCGGGCGGCGTTCGGCGTCGGTGTCGACCAGCGACTTGTCTAACGACGCGATGAATGTCCTCGTCGAGCGTGCGGTCACGATGGCGCGCGAGGCGCCCGAGGACAAATGGGCCGGGCTCGCCCCAGAGGATCGGCTGCTCAAGGGCAACATCCCCGATCTCGACCTCCACGACAGCGACGAACCCTCGCCCGCCGCGCTCAAGGAAGCCGCGCTCGCAGCCGAGGACGCCGCGCGGGCGGTGGTCGGCGTGACCAACAGCGAAGGCGGCGGCGCATCGGCGCACCGCACGATCTGGGCGCTCGCCACCAGCCACGGGTTCGCCGGCGCGTATCAGACCACCAGCCACGGCATCCAGGCGAGCGTTCTCGCGGGCGGCGGCGCGGAGGCGATGGTCCGCGGCTACGCCTATCATTCCGCCCGCCACCGCGCCCACCTCGACGCCCCCGACACGATCGGCCGCAAGGCGGGCGAGCGTGCGGTCGCGCGGGTCAATCCGGTCCAGCCCGACAGCGGCCCGATGCCGGTGATCTTCGACCCGCGCGTCGGATCGTCGCTGATCGGCCATCTGGTCGGCGCGATAGCGGGTGCGGCGATCGCGCGCGGCACCAGCTTCCTGCTCGGCAAATTGGGCGAACGTGTCTTTGCCGACGGCATCACCATCACCGACGATCCGCATCGCCCGCATGGTCTCCGCTCGCGCCCGTTCGACGGCGAAGGGCTGCCCGTATCCCCCATCGACATCGTCTGCGATGGCGTGCTGCAGACCTGGCTGCTAGAATCGGCCTCGGCGCGGCAATTGGGGCTGGAGCCGACCGGCCACGCCGTGCGCGGTGGCTCGGGCGCGCCGGGGGTGGGCACCAGTAACACCTACTTCGCGCCCGGCAAGGCCAGCCGCGACGATCTGTTCGCCGGCATCGCGCGCGGCGTTTACGTCACCGAGCTGATCGGCATGGGCGTCAACGGCGTGACCGGCGACTATAGCCGTGGGGCAGCCGGCTTTCTGATCGAGGATGGCCAGATCGCGCGGCCGGTCGACGAGTTCACCATCGCCGGGAATCTGGCCGACATGTTCCTCAACCTGACCGCCGCCAACGACTTGGAGTTCCGCTACGCGACCAACGTGCCGACCTTGCGCATCGACGGCATGACCATCGCTGGTGGTTGAACATCACACCCCCACCGTTCGCACTGAGCTTGTCGAAGTGCGTGTTGCACACGAAGCGCCCGGTTCACATGCTTCGACAAGCTCAGCACGAACGGGGAAAATAGGGCCGGTGACATGGCCGACACTCTAGCGGACCAAGTTGCAGCGATCGCGGCGGAGGCGAGCGCCTATGCGCTCGGCCTGTGGCGGACCGACTTCAAGCGCTGGGAAAAGGCGCCCGGCAACCCGGTGTGCGAGGTCGACCTGTCGGTCAACACGATGCTGCGTGAGCGGCTGACCGCGTTGCTGCCCGACGCCGGCTGGCTGTCGGAGGAGACCGCCGACGACGCGATCCGGCTCAACCATCGCCGCGTCTGGGTGGTCGACCCGATCGACGGCACGCGCGATTACATCCGCGGCCGCGAAGGCTGGGCAGTGTCGGTCGCTCTGGTCGATGGCGAGCAACCAGTGATCGGCATACTCGACGCACCGGTGCGGCAGGAAGTCTGGCGCGCGGAGGCGGGCAAGGGCGCAATGCTCAACGGCCATCTCATCGCACATAGCGGCCGCACGACCTTCACCGCCTCGCGCACCCCGACCGATACCTTGCCCAAAGTCGACCAGGATCTGGTCGCGGTCGCCAAGCCCAATTCGATCGCGCTGCGCATCGCGATGGTCGCGGCGGGCGACGCCGACCTGCTCGCAACGATCCGCTGGGGCCACGAATGGGACATCGCCGCCGCCGTCCTGATTGCGCGCGAGGCCGGGTGCGAGGTGACCGACGCGCTGGGGCGGAAGCTGCGGTTCAACACCCCGCGCGCGGAGGCGTTCGGGGTGTTGGCGGTCGCACCGGCGATCCAGTTGGCGGCGCTGGCGCGACTGCACGATCGCGCGGTTGAGGCGCTCGGCGAGCCGCGCTGATTGCCTCCGGTTCTTGCGCAATCTGCCAATGGATGTGATAAAACAATCATGCGATTTTCGCGCCTTTCCGCCGCTGCTTTCCTTGCGGTCGCCACCTTGGTATCACCCGGTTGGGCCGATAATTCCGCTGCGCCGCGGGCTTCCTTCCGCGATGCGGAAAGCCGGCTGAGATACAATGTCAGCGACGACCGGCGTACGCTCGTTATCATGGATGATACCGGGGGATATATCGGCGTATTCGATCCGTTGTTCGATGGTGACGGCGGTCGCGAGGGCACGATTACCGTCATCCGACTGGCGACGCCGGCGGAACTGGCCAATTTCAGGCACGACGATACCAGGCCATATGTCGTGTTAAATTACAGTGCCGGCGGCCTGCTCGTCGTCAGCACGGGCGGGACGGCTTCCGTCCGCCCGCTTCACTGCGAAAACACAAGCGCCACCATCGTTCAGAAGAATATAGCCTGCAAGCTTGACCTCGCCAAAGCCCAGGAACGTTACGGGGACGCGATGACGGCAAGTTTCCTGCGCGACGGGCCGTCCACCATCGCGCCGATCGAGGTCGTCGAGCCATGCTCCGGCATCACGCTGTATGTCGCGGCGGACGGTCGGACAATGTGGGCGATCGACAAGTCGAGTAAGCAATTGTGGAAGGAGGATCCTTTCGAACGAGCGGGTCTGAAACCGTATCGGTTTCGAAGGCCGCTTATTCGGACCGTCTCTCCCGCAACGCCGGTTGGCGCCCGCTGCAGGCCCGGGCTGCGGCCTGTTGTCTATTTGAATTATAACTCCTCGCAAAGCGGAGAACTCGACGCGAGTACCGGTGAGTTCGTGTTCCGTGGCCAAGACTAGCGGTCGCTAAACCCCCGCCTGATCGCCCTGGTATTTGATCTCGAGATACCGCCCGCGGGTCGATAGGGCGTCGAGGTCGCCCTGCGCCAATTGCCCGGCCATCTCGTCGATCTGGCCACCGATCACCTTCAGCCCGTCTACCAGTTGCTGGTCGGGCGTCTTGCCGTTGCGTTCGACACCGCGCAGCGCGGCGGGGACGCGTTCGTAACCCTTGATGAATTCGGGGAGTTGCTCGCCGACCAGCTTGCGGATTTCCGCCGCCGCCGGTTCATCCTCGTTCAGCGTTGCGAGCTGCGGGGTCAGCGCGTCGAGCTTGAGCCCGATCTGGTCGACCACGCTGATCGCCGGCGCGGGGAGCGCGGGGCGTTGCGCGTCGAGCCAGCGGCCGGTCTGCGCGGGGAGCGCCTTGAGGTCGGTCTGGCGCAGCTTCTCATAGGTCACCGGCCGGCTCGTCGGAGTCGCCAGCAGCACCGCGGTCGCGATCAGCATCGCGACGACCATCAGGAAGAACCCCATGATCCCGATCGGCCCGAACAGGATCCCGATCGAAAACGCCGCGCCGATGATCGCGAGGTCGGCGACCGCCGCGCGCGTCAGCCGCTTGCCGATGTCGTTCTCGCGCACGCGCCGCCCGGGCCCGGCGCGATATTGCGCGGAGGTGCGGTCGAGCGTCTCCCGCGCCTTGGCGATCACCTCGTCAGTGGAGGACATGGGTGGTCTTTCCGATCGACCGATCAACATACGACGCTTCCCCGGCGAAAGCCGGGGTCCAGGATCGATACGCCGATAATTGGCCGCTTCGCTTCATTATCAAAACCTTCGCGACTGGACCCCGGCCTTCGCCGGGGAGGCGTGATGTTTGAACCCTGGGGCCAAAATCCTACACCGCCTCCAGCTTGAACGTGTCCGCCGACGGCCCCGACAGCGCGGCCTGTGCCTGGCCCTCGGCGCGCGCGATATAGCCCTTCGACTTCTCGACTTCCGACGACAGCGTGGTGACCGTCGTCTTCATGCTGTCGAGTGCCTTGAGCTTGAACACGTCGATCGCGTCCATCGTGTCGTAGATGTTCTGGAACGCGCGCTGGAGCACTTCGACCGGGATCGTCGATGCCGCGGCCTGTTCGTGGATTTGCGCGGTCTGCGACTTGAGCAGCTTGCCGGTCGAATCGATGATCGTCGCGGTGGTGGTGTTGAGCTGGGTGATCTGTTCGAGCACCAGCTTCTGGTTGGTCAGCGCCTGCGCCACCGTCACCGCGGTGCGCAACGCGGCGACGGTCGTGGTCGAGGCGCGATCGACGCCCTTCACCAGCTCGACATTGTTCTTCTTGACCAAATCGAGCGCGAGATAACCCTGCACCGTCACCGCCATCTGCGTCAGCAGATCCTGCGTGCGCTGGCGGCAATAGAACAGCGCCGTCTCGCGCAGCGCCTTGGCCTTGGCGGGGTCGGTCGCGTCGAGGTCGTTCGCCTTGTCCTCCAGCTTCTGGTCCATCACCTTCGACAGGTGGATCATCTGCTCGAGCCGCCCCATCGACGTCCACAGATTGGAGCGTTCGGTGTCGATCGCGGCATTGTCCATCAACAGCTCGTCCTTGCCCGAGCCGAGGCTCTTGAGGATCGCTGAGATGTGGTTCTGCGACGATTTATACTGGTCGAAATAGCCGGTGATCTTGCTCCCGAACATCTTGTCGAGGAAGCCGCGCCCGCCGCCGAAGAACTTGCCGTTGTTCGCCGGGTCGAGCTTCTCAACGGTCAGCCGCAACTGGACGAGATCGGCGCCGACACCGCTTTCCTTGTCCATCGCGCGGACCGGGCGATCGAGGAAGCGGTTCGACTGGCCGGCGGCCTCGCGGATTTCCTTCTGGCCCATGCTGGTGATCGCATCGACGCGCTTGCCGAATTCGGGGCTGTCGACGTCCTGCGCGACGAGGTCCTCGATGAACGTGTCGACTCGGGCTTCCAGCTCGGTGCGCTTGGCGTCGTCGACCGGTACCAGCCCCGCGGCCCTGGTCGTGCTGACGACGGGCACGGGATCGGGCGCGGTCAGCACCAGATCGGGTTCGGCAGTGATCGTCTCGGTCGGCGTCGTCGCCATCGTTCAGTCCCTCTTCGCTGGGTCGCTGGTGACTCTGGCCACGAACGCCCTAGCATTCAAGTGTGTTGCCTATGTAACACGCTCGTTGATAATGGCAAGATAGCGACGACGGCCTTTGAACTATTTCACCGCGAACCGGCACAATCATGGTATGATGACCTGAATAAGACCGGGAGGATGCCATGCGAGTCAATCGTATTGTGGGCGTGGGGTTAATGGCGGCGGCGCTGACCATCGCGGTTCCCGCTCTGGGTGACTCCGGTGGAGGTGGCGGCGGCGGCGGCGGCATGAATGTCCCGAGCAACAGCGCCCCGGCCTACGACCCCGCGGCCGAATATCGCAAGGGTATCCAGGCGCTCCAGGCCAACAACTTCAAGGACGCGCTGAAGGCGTTCAAAAACGTTCTGGCGGTCGCGCCCAAGGATGCCAACACCAATTACCTCGCGGGTCTGTCGGCGATCGGGCTGAACGACTGGAAGAAGGCCAAGCCCTATCTCGAAAAGGCGGCCAAGGCCGATCCCAAACTGATCGGCGCGCGGCGCCAGCTCGGCGTGGTCAAGGCCAAGATGGGCGACACCGCCGGGGCTGGCGTCGAGCGCGACCTGCTCAAGGCCAAGCTCGCCGAGTGCGGCGACACCTGCGCCACCAATACCGAATTGAAGGCCGCGATCGACGCGATCGACGCGGCGATCGCCGCAGGACCACAGGCCAGCGTGTCGGTCACGCTACCCAGCGCGTTCACCAACGCAGCCACCGGCGACCGCGCCTATCTGGCGGCGGTGTCGCTGATCAACGAGCATCGCTACGCCGACGCGATCGCCTCGCTCCAGGCCGCGCGGATGAGCTTCGGCGCGCATCCCGACGTCCTGACCTACCTCGGCTTCGCCAACCGCAAGCTCGGGCGCTACGACGTTGCCGAGGGCTATTACAAGGCGGCGCTGGCGATCTATCCGAACCATCGCGGCGCACTGGAATATTACGGCGAGCTCAAGGTCGAGCGCGGTGATCTGGCGGGCGCAAGGGCCAATCTGGCGAAGCTCGACCGCGTGTGCACTTTCGGTTGCTTCCAGGCCGACGAGTTGCGGCTGTGGATCGGCCTCGGCCGATCGCCCGCAGCCTGAACTTCTGCGTTCTCGCCCCGTCGGCCTTGCTATTGGCTGGCGCGGTTGAGGATGGCGTCCGGCTGCGCGGCGAGCGTTGGCTCGCGCCAGGAATGCGAGTCGCCGCGCTCGCCAGCCAGCCGCGCGAATGCCTCGACCCCGCCGCCGACGCGCGCCTCGTCGGGATCGGCCGCGCCGCCTTCCGCGACCCGCTGCTGCTCGGCGGCCAGGGCGCGCGGGCGCAATTGAGCTGCGCGACGTGCCACCCGAGCGGGCGCGCCAACCCCGCTTTCCTGCTGCCCGAGCTGTCCGACAAACCCGGCACCGCCGACGTCACCTCGTCGCTGATGAGCTCGCACCGCGGCAACGGCGTGTTCGACCCCAAGCCGATCCCCGATCTCACCGCCCCCGGCAAGGTATCGCGCGACCCCGCCAGCCCCGCGCTCGCGACCTTCGTCCACGGCCTGATCACCGAGGAGTTCGACGGCAACGAACCGCCGCCGCTCGCGTTCAAGGGACTGCTCGCCTACCTCCGCGCGCTCCGCGCTTGCCGCCCAGACGTGCGCGAGCCGATCACGGTCGATGCGGCGATCGCCGACACGCAAGCGGCGATGCGCGCGGCGAGCGACGCGTTGAGCCTCGGCGACCGGTCCGCCGCGCGGCTGCTGATCGGCGCCGCGCGGATGACATTGGGGAGCATCGACGAACGCTATGCGCTGCCCCCGGTCGAACGCGACCGCGCGGCGATAACGGCGGCCGACCGCCAACTGCTCGCGCTCCAGCTCGCGCTCGACCGTGGCGCGAACATTTCCCCTCGCCTTGCCGCCTGGCAGTTCCCGCAAGCCCTCGCCAAGCAGCTGCGCCGCGACGCACCGCGCTCGCTCTACGACCCGACGATGTTAGCCAGCGCGATCAAGAACTAGGCTGTCCGCGCCGCGCGGAGCGCCCTGCCCCACCAATCGAGTTCGTCGAACAAGTTGCCGAGCCGTCGATTCTCGGTCTCGCCCGCGTTGAAGCGATCACCCTCGCGCAGCTTGGCCGCGCCTTGCAGGTGGACCGCTGAGCTCAGCGGCGCCATCGCGAGCGCCGCGGTCACTTCGCGCAATTGCTCGACAGACCGCGCGCCGCCCATCCCGCCGTGCGCGACGAACGCCACCGGCTTGCGCGCCCATTCCGCTGCGACGGTGTCGAGCGCATTCTTGAGCACCGCGCTCATCCCGTGATTATATTCGGGCGCGATCAGGATGAATCCGTCCGCCGGGCCGATCGTCGCCGCCCATTGGCGCTGTTTCTCGCCGGTATATTTGCCGGTTGCGGGCGGGCTGGGCTCGGCGAACATCGGTAGCTGCCAATCGGCGAGGTCGAGCATCTCTACGGTGAACTCGCTCCGCGCGTCGATCTGCTGCTTCACCCAGTTCGCGATCGGCAACGACATCCGCCCTTCGCGCACGCTGCCGACGATGATCCTGATCTCGAGCGGTTCGGTCATGGTCGATCCTTTCTCGATCGGCATGCGTGCACCGCATGCCGAAGTGCAAGGATTACCGTTTCAAAGGATACCAATCGGGCCTATTCGCTGGCCATGTCGCCCACCGAGACCGCTTTGATCCTCGCCCGCGCGCAATTCGCCTTCACGATCTCGTTCCATTTTATCTTCCCCGCCTTCTCGATCGGGCTCGCCAGCTACCTCGCGGTGCTGGAGGGGTTGTGGCTTTCGACCCGGCGCCAGGCGTATCTCGACCTGTTCCGCTACTGGGTGAAGATCTTCGCGATCGCGTTTGCGATGGGCGTCGTGTCGGGGATCGTCATGTCCTACCAGTTCGGCACCAACTGGTCGGTCTTTTCCGACAAGGCGGGGCCGGTGGTCGGGCCACTGATGGCCTATGAAGTGCTGACCGCTTTCTTCCTCGAAGCCGGGTTCCTCGGCGTGATGCTGTTCGGGACCAACAAGGTCGGAAAAGGGCTGCATTTCGTCGCAACTTTGATGGTGGCGATCGGCACGTTGATCTCGGCGACGTGGATCCTGTCGGTCAACAGCTGGATGCAGACCCCCGCCGGCTGGGCGATGAACGCACAAGGTCAGTTCGTCCCCGCCGACTGGTGGGCGATCGTGTTCAACGCGAGCTTCCCCTACCGCCTCGTCCACACCGTCATCGCCGCCTATCTGACGACGGCATTGGTCGTCGGCGGGGTGAGCGCGTGGCACATCCTGAAGCGCCACGACACGCCGCAAGTGCGGATCGCGTTCTCGATGGCGATGTGGATGGCGACGCTCGTCGCCCCGCTCCAGTTGATCGCGGGCGACACGCAGGGGATAAACACGCTCGAGCACCAGCCGATCAAGGTGCTGGCGATGGAGGGCGATTTCGAGCCGAGCCCCAACGGTGCGCCGCTGGTGCTGTTCGGCATTCCGTCGAACGCCGACGGGCGGGTGAACTACAACGTCGAGATACCGAAACTCGGCTCGCTGATCCTCAAGCACGACCCGAATGCGCCGTTGAAAGGCCTCAAGGACTATCCCCGCGACCAATGGCCGCCTGTCGTGATCGTGTTCTGGTCGTTCCGGATCATGGTCGGGCTCGGGCTGGCGATGATCGTGCTCGGCGCGTTCAGCCTCGTCCAGCGATTGCGCCGCAAACTCTACGATCGCGGCCTGCTCCACCGTTTCGCGCTCATTATGGGGCCCGCAGGGTTCGTCGCGGTGATCGCCGGGTGGGTGACGACCGAGGTCGGGCGCCAACCGTGGGTGATTTATGGCTTGCTCCGCACCGCCGACGCGGTGTCGCCGATCGCGACGCCGGGGGTTACCGGATCGCTGATCGCGTTCGTAATCGTCTATTTCGCAGTCTATGCGGCGGGCACGCTCTATCTGCTTCGTCTGATGGCCAAGCCGCCGCACGACAATGAAAGCGATCCCGCCGCGACGCCGACGCGCAGCGCGGGGATCACCCCGGCTCCGGCAAAACTGGGCGGCGAACCATGAACGTCAGCGTCGATCTTACGATTGTCTGGGCGGGGATCATCAGCCTTGCAGTCGCGCTCTATGTCGTGATGGACGGGTTCGACCTCGGCATCGGCATATTATTCGGGCGGTTCAAGGTCGGTGGCGAGCGCGACGCGGCGATGAACGCGATCGCGCCGGTGTGGGACGGCAACGAGACGTGGCTGGTGATGGGCGGCGGCGGGCTGATGGCCGCCTTCCCGCTCGCCTATGCGATCATCCTGCCCGCGCTCTACACCCCGCTGATCGCGATGCTGCTCGGTCTCGTATTCCGCGGCGTCGCGTTCGAGTTCCGCTGGCGCGACCCTGCGCATCGCGGGTTCTGGGATTTCGCGTTCAGCGCCGGGTCGGTGCTGGCGACGCTTGCGCAGGGCATCACGCTTGGGGCGCTGCTGCAGGGCATCCATGTCGAGGGCCGCAGCTACGCAGGTGGCTGGTGGGACTGGCTGACCCCGTTCAGCCTGCTCTGCGGCGTCGCGCTGATGATCGGTTATGCCTTGCTCGGGAGCTGCTGGCTGATCTGGCGGACCGAAGGCCCGCTCCACGACGACGCGCGCAAGTTCGCCAAGTGGCTGACCCCCGCGATGCTCGCCGTAATCGGCGCGGTCAGCCTCGCGACGCCGTTCCTCGAAGGGAAATATTACGAGCGCTGGTTTGCCTGGCCCGGCGTGCTGTTCTCTGCGCAAATGCCGCTGACGGTCGCCCTCATCGGCTTCCTGCTGTGGCGATCGATCGCCAGGGGCAAGGATCACGCCCCGTTCCTGTGGACGCTGACCCTGTTCGGGCTGTGCATGGCGGGGCTCGCCATCTCGATCTGGCCCGACGTCATCCCCGGCCGCGTCTCGATCTGGCAAGCGGCGAGCCCGGCCAAGAGCCAGACCTTCATGCTGGTCGGCGTGTCGATCCTGCTCCCGCTGATCCTCGCCTATACCGGCTGGGCCTATTGGGTGTTCCGCGGCAAGGTCGGCGAGGAGGGGTATCATGCGCACGATCACTAGGCGGCTTGCTTGGTTTGCCGCGATCTGGCTGACTAGCGTTGCGACATTGGCAATCGTCGCGTTGGCAATACGGCTGGTGCTGAAGCCCTAGCCGCACCGCACAAAACGCGCTAAGGGCCGCCGCGAACCGCCATTTGGCGCTCCAATCAGGACCGATCATGAACCTTCGCAACGTGGCGATCATCGCCCACGTCGATCACGGCAAGACCACGCTCGTCGACCAGCTTTTCCGTCAATCCGGCACTTTCCGCGACAATCAGCGCGTCGAAGAGCGCGCAATGGATTCGAATGACCTGGAAAAAGAGCGCGGCATCACGATTCTCGCCAAGTGCACCTCGGTCGAGTGGGACGACCATGCCGGGCACAAGACCCGGATCAACATCGTCGACACCCCCGGCCACGCCGATTTCGGCGGCGAGGTGGAGCGAATCCTGTCGATGGTCGACGGCGTCATCCTGCTGGTCGACGCGTCCGAGGGTGCGATGCCGCAGACCAAGTTCGTGACCGGCAAGGCCCTCGCGCTGGGGCTGCGCCCGATCGTCGTCGTCAACAAGATCGACCGTCCCGACGAGCGCATCCAGGAAGTGCTCGACGAAGTGTTCGACCTGTTCGTCAGCCTCGACGCGAGCGATGAACAACTCGATTTCCCGGTGCTCTACGCGTCGGGTCGCAACGGCTACGCTAACGAGAACCCTGACCTGCGCGAGGGCACGCTGGCGCCGCTGTTCGAAAAGATCGTTCAGCATGTGCCGCCGCCCTCGGCCGACCCCGACGGGCCGTTCAAGTTCCTCGTCACGCTGCTCGACCGCGACAACTTCCTCGGCCGCATCCTGACCGGGCTGGTGTTTTCGGGCAGCGTGCGGACCAACCAGCAAATCCACGCGCTCGACAACGACGGCAACATCGTCGAGACCGGCCGCGCGTCGAAGATCATGTCGTTCCGCGGGCTCGAGCGCGTGCCGACCGACGAAGCGCAGGCGGGCGACATCATCTCCATCGCTGGGCTCACGCACACCACCGTGTCGAACACGATCTGCGACCCCGAAGTTACCGAGCCGCTCCACGCCCAGCCGATCGATCCACCGACTCTCTCGATGCGCTTCGCGGTCAACGATTCGCCGATGGCGGGTCGCGAGGGCACCAAGGTGACCAGCCGGATGATCCGCGACCGCCTGTTCCGCGAAGCCGAGTCGAACGTCGCGATCAAGGTGACCGAAGCCGCCGACCGCGACAGCTACGAAGTCGCCGGGCGCGGAGAACTTCAGCTCGGCGTGCTGATCGAGACGATGCGCCGCGAAGGCTTCGAACTCGGCATCAGCCGCCCGCGCGTGCTGTTCCGCGAGGAGGAGGACGGCACCAAGACCGAGCCGTACGAAACCGTCATCATCGACGTCGACGAGGAATATTCGGGCACGGTCGTCGAGAAGATGGCGATCCGCAAAGCCGAGCTGACCGACATGCGTCCATCGGGCGGCAACAAGACCCGCATCACGTTCAGCGCGCCGAGCCGCGGGATGATCGGCTATCACGGCGAGTTCCTGTCGGACACGCGCGGCACCGGGATCATGAACCGGCTGTTCGAGAAATACGGGCCGCACAAGGGCAAGATCGAAGGCCGCAAGAACGGCGTGCTGATCTCCAACGGATCGGGCGAAGCGAACAACTACGCGCTCGGCCCGCTCGAGGAGCGCGGCATCCTGTTCGTCGGGCATGGTGAAGCGCTGTATGAGGGTATGATCGTCGGCGAGAACGCCAAGCCGGATGACCTGGAGGTCAATCCGATGAAGGCGAAGCAGTTGACCAACTTCCGCGCATCGGGCGGCAAGGACGACGCCATCCGCCTGACCCCGCCGAAGAAAGCGACGCTGGAACAGGCGATCGCCTATATCGACGACGACGAAATGGTCGAAGTGACGCCGAAGTCGATCCGGTTGCGCAAGCGGTACCTGGACCCGCATGAGCGCAAGCGGGCGAGCCGGGCGAAGGTGGCGGCTTAACGGCGACGCGGCCTAGCCGCGGCGGTCCTGAAGATCACTCCGCGAGCGGGCGAACAGGGTCCGGCCCGGCGCCATGGTCGATGATGAACCCCGCGACGATCTGCCGCATCGCCTGATTGGTGAGGCTGCTGTACGTCGTGTTGAAGTCGTGCCCCGAATACGGAAACAAGATCTGATGGACCTCGAGGCCCGCGGCGTTGGCCTTGCGCATGAAGTCGGTGGCGATCTCGGGCGGCAGTAGCGGGTCGGACGCGCCGCCGACGATCAAGGTCGGCGGGTTGCTGGGAAACTGGAAACGGCGGACGTCGACCGCGGCATAGCGCTCGGGAAATTCCTGCGGCGACCCGCCGATATAGCGCAGCAAATAGGAGCGTTGCTCATCAAGCAATTCGCTGCCGTGATACCACGCCTCCATGACGTCGATCAGCGGCACCTTGGCGACGATGACGGCAACGCGCGGAACCTTGCCGCATTCGGGGTCGGCCTTGTTGGCATTGGCCAGATAGCCGGCCGACATGGCGAGGCTCGCGCCGGCCGACCCGCCGGTCAGCGCGATCCGGTTGAGATCGATGCGCAGCGCCTTCGCGTTGGCGGCGGTCCAACCCAGCGCGCATTCGACGTCACGGGTGGCGAGATTCCACGTCGGCCGGTCGGGTCGCGCCAGCCGATAATCGATGCTGATCACGGTCCAGCCATGATCGGCGAACCACCGCAAATTGGCCGCTCCCAGCGACCGGCTCCCCTGAAAGAACCCACCGCCGTGGACGGCTATCATCACCGGGCTCAACGCACCGGGCGGTCGCTGGGGCGGATGGTAGATATCTAGCCAAAGGTCTTCGCCCTCCGGGCGCGAATAGACCCTGCTATCATCGGGGGCAGCGCCATCGCTGAACTCACGCAATTCGAGCGCCTGGACGAGGTTGATCCGCGCGCCGTTGATCTCGGCGACGTAGAGCAAATGAAGCATGACCGCGGCGGTCGCCAGCACGGTGCCCGCCGCCGTCACGACGATGCCGAGCGCGACGTTCGTCCGGTGCAGCGAATTGGCGAGCAAACCGATCAGCAGCGCGGCGATCGACCACAGGAACAGCCACGACGTGTGATTGGGCACGACGTTGACCGCGTAGATCCGGAACCAGGGAATGACGGGGACGATTGCACCGAACAGGATCAACAGGCACGGCAGCACCATCATCCACGCGATGGTCATCATGCCCGTCCGGCACAGTCGAAAGGCCGTATCCATCAGACCACGGTCTCGCCGGATATGGCGTTGGGCACCCTGGCCGCTCCGGCACGAGCCGGCACGGCCAGAGGGCGCACACCCAGCACGCCGGACAGTGTGGGTAGCCGCGCGATCATCTGCCACGCCACCAGGATCGAACAGATCGACAGGAGCAGCAGCGGCGCACCAGAGAAGCCGGCCGCCGCCCACCAGGCGAAGGCGAGCGGATGCCAGAGGTAGAAGAACAGGCTGTCGCGGCCCACCGCGCTGATCGGCTTGATGTCGAACGACAGTCGCCTCAGCCACGGGAACAGCAGAATCAGCGGCACGCACAGCAGCAGTTCGGCGGCGGCCTCGGCTGCCGTGGACGGATGCTCATACAACCGGGCCCACCAGAACAGCCCGGTACAGGCGACGCCGAACAACAGATAGCCGCGCGACGGCATCTCCGGACGGCGCGCCACCCACATCCCCAGCGCGAAATAGATCGGATAGATGAAATACCGCCGGTCGGGCATCCACGCGGCATATTGCGAAATGTCGTGGCCGACGCCGAACGTATACATCGACCCGATGCTGATCGGAATCGCGAGCGCGAGCATCGCGGCGGGACTCATCCGGCACGCGCGCGCGCCGATGACGAAGGCCAGAATCACCGGCACGAACCACAAATGATAGGGCGGCCGCACGAAGACGTAGAACGGCGACGACCATGCGATGGCGCCGGTAATCGTGACGGCAACCGCGCAAGCGGCAAGCCAGGGCAGAATCAGCCGGTCGTAATATTTGCGCAAAAGCCCGCCGGGCGACAACCGGCGTGCCTGTTCGAGATTGAACAGATAACCCGTGAGACCGATGAACAACGGCATCCGGAAACCATAACCGAACCAGGTAAGGAAATGGTGTCGCTGGGTCAGCTCGGCGAAATGGCCGAGCACCACCAGCACCACGAGCAAGCCTCGAAACAGGTCGATCCCGGAGACGCGTATCCCGGCCGCAGCCTGCAGCGACGACGTCCTCGCGGCATCGCGGTCCTGAAGGCTTTCCCCCATGCGCCAAGTTACTGAACGATTTAGGTTTCCAAACCGTTGATAATGCGGAGCGGGCCGTGATTAGCGTGCGCTAATCCCGGACACCGCGAACGCCGGCCGGCCTCGCTACAGCGAGGTCCGACGACGCGCCTTTATCGCTTCTGGAACAACAACCACACCTTCGCCCACCCGGTCGGATGCGGGATGCCGTCGAGCCGCTGGGCGCTGAGGATCGTGACCGGGCGCGTCATGAGCTGGCCCTTCATCGCGCCTTCGCCACCCGGATTGGTCGGCATCGCCAGAATGCGCTTGACCACGTCCATGCCGCCGACCACGCGACCGAACACCGCATAGCCCAGCGATCCCGGCCGCGCGTCCATGTTGGGCGACGCCCCGACCATCAGCGAGAAGTTCGCCGTCCCCGTGTTGACGCCCTCGTACCGCGCCATCGAGATCGCGCCGTCGACGTGGCGCAGGCCGGTCTTGCTGGTCGGCTCCAATGCCACCGGCTCGAGCCGCCGCCGTGCGTCGGTATCGATCCCGCCCTGGACGAAGCCGAGCTGCGGCGCGCCCTTGCGCCGCGACGCGCGATAGAAGCGCGTGCCGTCCAGCCGCCCGTCGTCGACATAGGCCAGGAAATTGCGCGCGGTGACCGGCGCGTGCCTCACGTCGATCGCCAGCAC